>NZ_JADBSZ010000217.1:0-38342 GCF_020246425.1 Microcystis sp. M079S1 | reverse complement strand
TGTTGCCCTCTTTTTTTGTACCAGTTTATGTAATACAAGAAAGATAATGCCAGGTTTTTGAAGGTCTTAATCCTATTTTCGCAGCATGAACATCGGATTTTAACAGGTCAAAAGCCTTATTTTAAAAGGGTTTTACCATTATTCAGCCAGCCCTATTTAACGCCTTTTTCCCGCCGATATTCCCACAACAGGAACATCGCTGAGACGTTGGCTCCCATCGAGAAATTATCCGAAAATTACGCCCATATTTATCGGACTTTGCTGATAGCATATCTCGAAAAGAACGCCAGCCTAAGTCTGATATGGCACGGGATAACTTCCGATTTTTAACCATTCCCGATGTGTTTAAATCCTCTAAAACTATCGTTTGATTTTCACGAATAATCCTAGTGGATAGTTTATGCAAGAAATCAGTCCGAGTGTCCTTAATCTTTGCGTGGATTTTAGCCACTCGTTTTCTGGCTTTTTCCCGTCGGTTACTTCCT
Source organism: Microcystis sp. M079S1 (assembly GCF_020246425.1). Classification (NCBI taxonomy): domain Bacteria; kingdom Bacillati; phylum Cyanobacteriota; class Cyanophyceae; order Chroococcales; family Microcystaceae; genus Microcystis; species Microcystis sp. M079S1. The sequence goes on along the minus strand of NZ_JADBSZ010000217.1, from coordinate 37,857 downwards.
TTCTGTTTTCTAGAAAGGTTTTTCTGTGCCTTTCTTAGTCGTTTCAATCGTTTCTTTAACGGTTTTGGTGCGTTGATCTTTTCCCCTGTGTCTAATGTGGCAAAAGTAGCAATCCCTAAATCGATCCCTACAGATTGCTCGTTATTTGGCAAAGTTTCGGGTTTAATCTCAACAACAAAACTGAGAAAATAGCGATCTGCTGCATCTTTAATCACGGTGACGCTAGAAGGTTTAGATGGTAATGGACGGCTCCAAATGACTTTTAAATCACCGATTTTGGCTAAAGTAACGTGGTGTTGATTGACGGTAAAACCATTATCTGTAAATCTTGCCGATTGTTTAGATTTGCGGTTTTTAAACTTGGGAGGTTTTACTTTCTTCCCTTTTCTCTCTCCCTTACAAGATGCAAAAAAGTTAGAGTAGGCAGTCTCTAAGTCTCTTAAAGACTGTTGCAAAGGAACAGAAGAAACCTCAGTTAAACATTTTTTTCTTCTGTTTTTTAAATCTGAGTCAGCCTTTTAGACAACTCAGTATATTTAGGCTTTTTCTCTCCTTGTCGATAGAGTTCTTGGCAGTAAGCTAAGGTATCGTTCCAGACGACACGCACGCACCCGAACAACAGACCAACAAAAGCCTCTTTTGTTGGTCTGTTGGGTAAAGGCGGTATTGATACCTTGCTTTCATTGTTGGGTTAAAATGTGTGTGTCTGTACTCTATTTTAACTAGGTCTATCAATAATGTCAAGTCGGTTAGTAATCAGTAATCAGTAATCAGTAAAAAGACAGTAGGAAACTTCTATTTAATACTGCACACTTAAAAACTCACATCTGATAACTGATAACTTACCCACTGATAACTGATAACTGATAACTGATACCTGAGAGGTGCGCCACTGGAAGTTCTCAGATGCTCTATTAAAGAGCAAGAAAAGCCGTCGTAAAACGAGGGGGTTTTAACCAAAATTTTCGATAAGAAATCTGAGGCTGAAAAACAGCCAAGTTTTAGGCGACATTACCTGCTGTGGCAGTAATAATTTGACGTACTTGAGCATCGGTCAGATTAGGATTGGCATTCAACATTAAGGCCACCACTCCAGCCACATGAGGTGTTGCCATGGAGGTTCCATTGAAGAAACCATAGCCACCATCAGGGAGAGTAGAATACACTTGCACGCCTGGAGCGGTGACATACCTCATCGAAGAATTGGAGCCAGCACGATTGGAGAAGGAAGCCATCTGGTTAGAACTATCAACGGCACCTACGGCAAGACCCCAAGAGGTGGCATTGAAAGCGGGATAACCGGGTTGAGCTGCCCCCTCATTACCGGCGGCCATAACCACGATAACACCGCTACTGCTGGCATACTGGAGGGCCGATTGAACTACACTGTCAGTGCTACCACCGCCCAAACTCATATTAATCACATCAGCACCGTTGTCCACGGCGTAGCGAATTCCTTGGGCAACGCCACTATAGCTCCCACTACCAGAATCGCTCAAAACTTTCACCGGCATAATTCTGGAATTGTAGGCCACACCAGTGGCTCCGAAACCATTATTACCGGCAGCAATGGTTCCCGCCACATGAGTACCATGGCCGTTACCATCTAAAGTGTTATTATTGCCATTGGCAAAGTTCCAGCCATAAACGTCATCAACGTAACCGTTGCCATCGTTATCAAGACCATCATTGGCAATTTCGCCCGCGTTCGTCCAAATATTGCCCGCTAAGTCGGCATGATTGCGGTCAACTCCTGTATCTAGTACAGCAACGACGATTCCTTGTCCTGTATAACCCCTTGCCCAAGCTTCGGGAGCATTAACTAAGTTAACCCCCCAGTCATTAGCACCACCAAAAGTGGGAACATCGGCAAAAGGACTTTCATTCAAGGCTCCGGCGACGGCTGCCGCGGCATTAACTAAACCGTATCCTGAAATGGCACTATATCCGGGTACAACTGTGGCTGTGGTTGCCGACAGGGTTAAGTTATAGTTAGTGCTGCCACTGTAGGGATAAACCAGGATATAGTAAGTACCCGCATTGAGTTGACGAGTAATACTCTCACTGCTGTTACTGCCATTAGTGGAGCTAGTAATCACACTGCCATTACTATCTAATAAGGACACATCGGCATCGTCACTTAATCCCGTTAAATTCAGGCTAAAGTCGCTACTGTTTCCTAAACTAAAACGATAGTAATCATTGCTGTCTGTAGAACCAACAAAATCGCTGTAGGTGCTGGTAGTTGCTCCAATGGTGATATCACGCGCCGTTGCTAAGGTATTACCGGCGTTATCAGGAATCCCGACAGTGGCAGCTAAACTTAAGTTATAGTCAGTGCTGCCACTGAAGGGATAAACCAGGATATAGTAAGTACCCGCATTGAGTTGACGAGTAATACTCTCACTGCTGTTACTGCCATTAGTGGAGCTAGTAATCACACTGCCATTACTATCTAATAAGGACACATCGGCATCGGCACTTAATCCCGTTAAATTCAGGCTAAAGTCGCTACTGTTTCCTAAACTAAAACGATAGTAATCATTGCTGTCTGTAGAACCAACAAAATCGCTGTAGGTGCTGGTAGTTGCTCCAATGGTGATAACACGCGCCGTTGCTAAGGTATTACCGGCGTTATCAGGAATCGCTACAGGAGCGGCAGCTAAACTTAAGTTATAGTTAGTGCTGCCACTGTAGGGATAAACTCGGACATAGTAAGTACCCGCATTGAGTTGACGAGTAATACTCTCACTGCTGTTACTGCCATTAGTGGATCTAGTAATCACACCGCCACTACTATTTAACAAGGACACATCGGCATCGGCACTTAATCCCGTTAAATTGAGGCTAAAGTTGCTACTGGTTCCTAAACTAAAACGATAGTAATCATTGGTGTCTGTAGAACCAACGAAATCGCTGTAGGTGCTGGTAGTTGCTCCAATGGTGATAGCACGGGCCGTTGCTAAGGTATTACCGGCGTTATCTAAGGTAGTAAGATCAAGATCAATGCTCACTACTTCTTCTTTGAAAAGAGATGTGGCTCGATTAGTGGCTCTGGTGGGAAAAATTGATGACTTATTCCCCGCTAGGAATTTCTGAAAATCTGAGGAATCTAGACTATCTATACAGTTATAGAGGTCTTTGGCGGCAAAGTTATCTATCATGGTGTTCTGGTGCTTTTTTAGTGGTTAAATGGCTGAGAGAACAATCAATAAGATATTATAAGACAGACAATATGGCTCTTCTGGTTTCTGTGTGGAAACGAGGTCTATACTGATAGAATATCCGCAAAATAGTCCGAAAACCCACCTTCCGCACTTCTTAACATTCAATTGATAAATTTTACTAATACATTGCTTACAACCCTTTGCCAGTAAAGATTGTAGCTACAATGATCGATTTTCATCAAGGTGAAGAATTGTAATTTGTTTTCTCAGAAAAAATCAATTATTGAAAATGTTCTCAATAGTAGTTTCTACAATGAAGCTTTTTCGTCAAAACATCTTGGGGAATGTAAAAATATATAAAGGTATATGAAGATGTGCGGAATGTCGGCTAAAAGTCTTGCCCAGTAAGCATTTCACGATTCCATAAGCAAAAATTATCACACAAAGTCGAGAAGACCCACAATATTTGTCAGCTTTTGGGTAAGTCCCCAAAAGAGTAGGCCAATTAAAATGGCTCTCTTGGACATTGGCTGAAAAATGTTCACTATGTTACATTATGGGCGCAACGCTTGCGCCCCTACCGCCGCGCGTGGTGTGATTGGTAGGGGCGTATAGCGTACGCCCTTTCTTCGATAAGATTTGCTGATCACCATAACTCCAAGAGAGCCATTCAAATCTGAATTGGCGCATTACTGTCCGAGTTTATCCAAAAAATCGGGTCTAAAACCTCGCCTTTTAAGGCGAAAAGTTTTTGGAGCGGGGCATAAATCCCCGTTACAAAAACGGCCTCCTGCCCCCTGCCTTCGTTAAGAATTATGAATTATGAAGTGGGGAGACCACTTCGTGCGCGTTGCGGGGGGAGATGGGGAGACCACTTCGTGGGTGTTGCGGGGGGTGATGGGGTGATGGGGAGAAAAAAGCTGACAGCTAACGAATGTTACGATTGTTACAACATCTTGACATTAATTCTGATACCCTGACAATGTGTCAATCTGTGCAGTAATGGGGCAGAAACTCAAGTGGTATCGATCCATATTTCTATTGTTGAGGGCAACCCGCACTTGCGATCGCTATTAGCTTGGCATCTGCAACAGGCCGGTTATTTGGTTAATCAATCGGCAACCCTGCAAAGTGCGCGTCAAGCTTTCCTTCATCGTCAACCAACCTTAGCAATTATCGATTCCGACTTGCCAGATGGGGATGGAATCGAACTCTGCCGTTGGCTTTATCAACAAAAACAGTCTTTAATACTGATTCTCTCGGCCCGTAATGGCGAAAAAGACGTGGTCAATGGTTTAAAAGCAGGGGCCGACGACTACCTGAGAAAGCCCTTTGGAATGCAAGAATTTATGGCTAGGGTAGAAGTGTTAACTCGTCGTTTAGGCAGTAGGGCTGCTCCCCTACACTTGGATTATGGGCAATTAAAAATAGATTTAGCCCAACGACGGGTACAATTTCGCGGGGAATATATCGAATTAACCCCCCAAGAATTTAGTTTACTCTACGTTTTAGCCCAAGCGGAGGGAACACCCCTATCAAGGGCCGATTTACTGCGTCGCGCTTGGCCCGAGGAAATTGATAATCCCCGGACAATCGATACTCATGTTCTCTCTCTGCGGAAAAAAATCGAAACCGATCCCAGGCAACCTAATTTAATTCAAACCGTCCGCAACGTCGGCTATCGTTTCAATTTAGAAATGTTGGCCGAGATGACTTCAGCTTTAGAAGCTAATATTATTGCCCCCACCAAAGGCAATCATAACGGCCATTCCATTAGTAAAATTCCTGCTCACAATGTTAGTCGTTAATTCTGGCCTTGTCCGACTGATTAGCAGATTTTCTGCTGAAATCGTCTCCTAACCACTTAATCGAAGCGAGGAGACGAAGGGCAAATTAAACCGTAGTCACCATTGACCGAGCCGCTTGTTGCTGAAATTCCGTCAATAAACGCCGGAATTCGTCGCCGTCAATGGTTTCCTGTTCAATCAGTATATCCACCAAGCGATCAATCGCCACACGATTGTCAAGGATAAGTTTTGTTGCTAAATCGTGGCATTGCTTGACAAGTTCCCGTACTTGTGCATCAATTTTCGCCATCATCGCGAAAGAATGGTCGGGATGATAACCAGCACCAGCACCACCGAGATAGGAATTGCCCTCCTCCTCTAGAGCAATCAATCCCAATTCCGACATTCCCAGACGCGTTACCATCTGTCGGGCCAGATAGGTAATTTTTTCAATATCATTACCGGCCCCGGTGGTCACTTCATCCTCACCGAAGACACATTCCTCCGCCACTCGTCCCCCTAATAATCCCGCAATTCGGGCTAATAACTGGGAACGACTGGTTAAACCCTGTTCTTCATCGGGAGTGAACCAAGTTAACCCCTGCGCTTGACCCCGGGGAATCAGGGTGACTTTTTCCACTTGATCGTGGCCGGGACAGAGACTAGCGACAATCGCATGGCCGACTTCGTGATAGGCGATCAAACGCTTGGCTTTACTATCGACTAAAGCGCGCCCTTCCATACCGGCCACAATCCGATCAATCGCATCGTTGACTTCCGCCATGGTAATCGCCTCTTTCCGTCTTCTAGCGGTAAAAATCGCCGCTTCGTTGAGCATATTAGCCAAATCTGCCCCAGTAAAACCGGGGGTGCGACGGGCGATCGCCTCCAGAGTAACATCGGCAGCCACCTTTTTATCGCGAGAATGGACCTCTAAAATGCCCAAACGTCCCTTAAAATCTGGATAATCCACCACTACCTGTCGATCAAAACGACCCGGACGCAAAAGGGCCGAATCCAAAACATCGGGGCGGTTGGTGGCGGCAATGACGATAATGCCCGTATTTCCTTCAAAACCATCCATTTCCGTCAATAATTGGTTCAGGGTTTGTTCCCGTTCATCATTACCTCCCCCATAACCGATCCCTCTTTGACGACCAACGGCATCAATTTCATCGATAAAAACCAAACAAGGGGCATTTTCCTGGGCTTTTCGGAACAGATCTCGCACTCGCGACGCACCAACCCCGACGAACATCTCCACGAATTCCGACCCGGAGATGCTGAAAAAAGGCACTCCCGCCTCTCCTGCGATCGCTTTAGCCAGTAAAGTTTTCCCCGTCCCCGGAGGCCCGATTAGCAGGACTCCTTTGGGGATTTTTGCGCCAATAGCCGTAAATTTTTCCGGTTGTTTGAGGAATGTCACCACTTCCTGTAAATCTTCCTTGGCCTCATCCACACCCGCCACATCATTGAATTCTATGCCAGTTTTCGCCTCCATCTGAAACCGCGCCCTTGATTTACCGAAGTTCATCGCTTGACCGGAAGCATTGGCAGAACGACGGATAATAAACACCAATAATCCCAAGACGAGAATAATCACTAACAGGTTAGTGAGAACATTGATCAAGGCCGAATTGTCAGTGCTGGGGAGAATGCCGTACTCAATTTTTTCAGCATCGAGTTTCTTGATTAATTCGGGATTTTGGTCAAATAAATTGACTTCTTTCGGGGGGTCCTTGTCCGTTTGACCGACGAGGGTAACTGCTGCCTGCTGCGAAGAAGGATTGATTTCCACCTTTTTTACCTTGCCTTGGTCGATCTTCTCTAACAATTCACCGTAGGTGAGGGTATTTGGGTTTTTTTGACTCCAAGCAGGAGTGACATGGCCAAAGGTTTGCAGAATCATCCAAGTGGTGACAATCCCTTTCCATACTGGCCGACGACCACGATTCTTAGCTGACTTGGCTCTAACTACGGTGAGTGGAGATTTTTGATCCATAATTGACTCTATATCTAGTTACCCTGTATTCATTGTGACAGATCGACTCGATCGTGACCACTGTTCTGTTTTCCCCCAAGCACGACCCTCAGGGCAAATAGTGATGACGGTTTTTTGCTATATTGTATTCAGCTAGGTGGTCTAACAACTGCCTATCCCAATCACTAACAGTTTAGGGAAGTGGGTTTCGCCCGCTTTTTTTGTTGTCCAAATTATGACCCATCCGCTCATTGCCGACCTGCTGCACCTAGCCACCCCTATCGCTGAAAACTTGGGGCTAGAAGTGGTCGATATCGTTTTCCAAACCAATAAAAGGCCTCCCGTCCTGCGCGTCGATATTCGCAATCTTGCGGGAGATACCGGTTTAGAGGACTGTGAGCAGATGAGTCGGTCCTTAGAAACCGCCCTCGACAGTCAAGAAATCTTACCAGAGGCCTACGTTTTAGAAATATCTAGCCCCGGCATTTCTCGACAACTGAGCAGTGAGCGCGAATTTCAGTCTTTTAAAGGCTTTCCCGTCATCGTTACCGGCCAGGATAGCCAGGGAAAACCGCAAGAATGGCGCGGAAAACTGCAAGGTAGAGATGAGCAATCTATTTATCTTAACCAAAAAGGTCGATCCCTGAGCATCGATCGCACTAACGTCATCAGCGTTCGTTTAGATGAGCAGCGCAATAATCAGTGATCAGTAAACAGTAATCAGTAATCAGTAAGCAGTAATCAGTAATCAGTAAACAGTAAACAGTAATCAGTAAACAGTAATCAGTAATCAGTAATCAGTAATCAGGGATAAAGATGAAGATAAATAAATAACTAACTAATTAACTTAAAACTTACATCTGATAACTTACATCTGATAACTGATAACTGATAACTGATAACTGATACAAGGCTAATGGCTAAAAAACTAATCACTCAAAAGTAAGGAGAAAAAATAATTATGGCTACTGTTAATTTGCCTGGTTTAAAAATAATGCTCGAAGAAATTAGCCAACGACATAATCTGCCCAAAAATGCCGTACAGGAAGCCTTGCGTGAAGCACTTATCAAGGGTTACGAACGTTATCGACGCGCCCAAAGTTTAGAAAAAGCTGCTCAATTCCATGAAGATTATTTCAATAACTTTGATGTGGAATTAGACGTAGAAGAAGAAGGCTTTCGCATCCTTTCGACTAAAACTATTGTCGAAGAAGTGACCAATCCCGACCATCACATCGGTCTCAAAGAAGTGCAAGAAGTGGCCGATGAGGCCCAATTAGGGGATGAAGTAGTTCTTGATGTCACCCCCGACCAAAAAGAATTTGGTCGCATGGCGGCGATTCAAACTAAACAGGTTTTACTACAAAAACTGCGGGATAACCAACGCAAAATGATTCAAGAGGAGTTCCAAGATCTGGAAGGAACGGTTTTACAGGCCCGGGTCGTCCGTTTTGAAAGACAGGCCGCTATTGTCATGGTACAAAGCACCTACGGTCAACCGGAAGTGGAAGCAGAACTACCCAAACGGGAACAACTGCCCAACGATAACTATCGCGCTAACGCCACCTTTAAAGTTCTGCTCAAAAAAGTCTTGGAAGGTTCTCACCGCGGACCGCAATTAATCGTTTCCAGAGCGGCGGCGGGTTTGGTAGTATATCTGTTCGCCAACGAAGTTCCCGAAATCGAGGAGGAAATCGTTCGTATTGTTGCTGTCGCCCGGGAAGCCAATCCCCCCTCCCGTCACGTTGGTTCGCGGACAAAAATCGCCGTCGATACCTTAGAGAGAGACGTGGATCCGGTTGGGGCTTGTATTGGGGCTAGAGGTTCGCGGATTCAAGCCGTGGTTAACGAATTGCGGGGCGAAAAAATCGACGTGATTCGTTGGTCTCCAGATCCCGCCACCTACATCGCCAATGCCCTTAGTCCCGCCCGTATCGACCAAGTTTTGTTCACTAATGCTGAAGAAAGACAGGCACTGGTACTGGTGGCACAGGATCAATTAAGTTTAGCGATTGGCAAAGAAGGGCAGAACGTGCGTCTAGCCGCCCGTCTGACGGGCTGGAAAATCGATATTAAGGATATAGCGCTCTATAAAGGCGAACAAGAGGTGAAAAATGAGGAAAAAGACCCAGAATCGCAGGATTTAGACCGAGAATGAACCCCTTCGTCAATTATCGACGCTGTATTAGCTGCCGTATCTTCGCCCCGAAAGAATCCTTTTGGCGAATTGTCCGACTACACCCGTCCGGACAGATACAATTAGATCAAGGCATGGGAAGAGCCGCCTATATCTGTCCGCAGCCCAACTGCCTGCAACTAGCCCGGCAAAAAAATCGTCTCGGACGCGCCCTAAAAGCCAATATTCCCGAAACGCTCTATGAATCCTTGCAAGAGCGACTCGGTACTGCCAGGCAAGGTCGTCCAAATCAGGATTAAAATTGACGATCATAGCCACAAAATCGTTAGCATGGCAATGGGGCAGTCCTGACAGGATCAAAAAATCAGCCAACTTATAGGATCACTAACAATTTAGCCGGGGGATAATGGATGAGTAACGCGAAAGTCAGAATTTACGATTTATCAAAAGAATTGAATCTAGACAACAAAGACATTTTGGACATCTGTGACCAGTTGAACATCGAGTACAAGAGCCACAGTAGCACGATCAGCGAAGAGGATGCCCAACGCATCAAGGCAATCGCTGCGAAGGGAGTTGCCTCGAGTACCAGTAAAAATAGCACGGGTCAGCGAGAATCGGCTAGTCCTGCCGAAGAAAAAAAACAAAAGATTTTAGCCCTGCATAAACACAACCGCCCCGAAACCGGCGAAGAGGGGCCAAGCTATCCCGGTCCGGCCGGTTCCTCGGCCAAACCGACTTTAATCAGTCCCCCGCGTCCCCCGGTTAAACCCCTCGTCGCTCCCCCAGGGAGCGACGAGGCGGCCGAAAAAACTCCCCCCACTGCAGCAGAGATGCTATCTCAGGCCACCAGTGTTAAAGAAACCCCGACCGAAACCCAGCTAGTGCCAGAAGCAGCCCCGACCTTAATCGCCCCACCTAATCGACCTTCCCTCACCCCGAAACCACGCCCTGAAACTGCCTCGGGCCGGCCAGAACCCCGATCTAAAAATGCCTCCGGCAGTAACGACAAGCCCCGGGGAGAAAAACGCGAGCGCGGCGAGAGCGAAAACGCGCCTAGTCCTGAGCGCAGAGCAGGCTTGGCTAAACCAGAAAAACCGACCCTCAACCGCAAACCCGACGGAAAAAGCCCTAAACCGGCGGAACCAGCTAGAGAAGTGCGGGAGACGGTGGAATTGAAGCGCCCAGTTCGCCCCGGTTTACCCGCTAAAATCTCGGCTACCGGCGGGGAAGAAACCGATACTACCAAGAAATCTGGTGTTGATGGCACAGAAATCGATACAGATACCGGATTGCTCGGAGCAGACGGGCCCAAAAAACTCAAACGACCGACCATGCCCCCTCGCATGGCCAAAAAATCTAGCTGGGAAGAAGAAGAAGAGGAAGAAAAAAAAGCGGCCAAAACCGCCAAAACTGCCGGCAAAAACAAACGCCGCACCCAAGCGCTCTTTGAAGATGACGATGATCTAGAATCGGAACTGTCCGGGTTAATTAATACCCCCAGTTTTACCCTCTCCACCGCTCGTCCCCCCAAACCGCCCACCGCTAAGGCTGCCACCCCCGGCACTCCAACAGCAGTCAAAGTTAAGCGGCCCAGTAAACCAACCGCCCACACTGGCGGACCGAAAAGCGAGCGCCAAGAACCCCAAGAGGAAAAACGCCCGGAAAGCATCGTCGTCACCGGCAGTCTCACCGTGCGCGACCTCTCGGAATTGATGAAAGTCCCCGAAACCGAGATCATCAGAACCCTATTTTTTAAAGGGATGGCGGTTAATATCACCCAAACTCTCGACGTGGACACGATCGAAATGATCGCCAGGGACTTCGAGATCGCCGTGGAAACCCCCAGCACCCAGTCGGCGGCGATCAAAACCACGGAGATGATCGATGTCTCCGACTGGCAAAGTCTCCAGCGTCGTCCCCCCGTCGTCACCATTATGGGTCACGTTGACCACGGTAAAACCACCCTCCTCGACTCGATCCGCAAAACCAAAGTCGCCCAAGGGGAAGCAGGCGGCATCACCCAGCACATCGGTGCTTACCACGTCGATGTGGAACATAACGGCAAACCGGAACAGATTGTCTTTTTGGATACCCCCGGCCACGAAGCTTTTACCGCTATGCGCGCCCGCGGGGCGAGAGTCACCGATATAGCCGTGCTGGTGGTAGCCGCCGATGACGGCGTACAACCCCAAACGAAAGAGGCAATCAGTCACGCCAGGGCCGCCGAAGTCCCCATCGTTGTGGCGATTAACAAAGTCGATAAACCTTCAGCTAACCCCGACCGGATTAAACAGGAATTGACCGAACAGGGACTGGTGGCCGAAGATTGGGGCGGTGAGACGATCATGGTTCCCGTTAGCGCCCTGCGGGGTGAAAATCTCGATAATCTGCTGGAAATGATCCTCTTGGTGGCAGAAGTAGAGGAATTGGTCGCTAACCCCGATCGCTTGGCGAAGGGAACCGTCATCGAAGCTAACCTCGATCGCACCAAAGGCCCCGTGGCTACCCTGCTCGTCCAGAATGGCACTCTCCGCGTCGGTGATAGCATCGTCGCCGGTTCCGTTTTCGGCAAAATTCGGGCCATGATCGATGATCGCGGTCAAAAAGTCGAAGCGGCCACCCCCTCCTTCGCCGTGGAAATCCTCGGTCTTAGTGATGTGCCGGCCGCTGGCGATGAATTCGATGTCTATGAAAGTGAAAAAGAGGCCCGGGCGATTGCCGATCAACGGGCGATCGAACGACGCAACACCCGTTTACAACAGGCCCTCTCCTCCCGCCGCGTTAGCCTTAGCACCCTCTCTATCCAAGCTCAAGAAGGACAACTCAAGGAACTTAATCTCATCCTCAAGGCAGATGTGCAAGGTTCCGTCGAGGCCATCCTCGGTGCGCTCAAACAGTTACCCCAAAACGAAGTGCAGATTCGCGTTCTCCTCGCCTCTCCGGGGGAAATCACCGAAACCGATGTGGATCTGGCCGCCGCTAGTGGTGCGGTGGTGGTGGGCTTTAATACCACCCTGGCCAGTGGTGCGCGCGCATCCGCCGATCGGGAAGGGGTCGATATCCGCGATTACAATATCATCTACAAGCTTCTCGATGATATTCAAGGGGCGATGGAAGGTCTTCTCGACCCCGAAGAAGTGGAAGAACACCTCGGTTTTGCCGAAGTGCGCGCCGTCTTCACCGTCGGTCGTGGGGCCGTGGCGGGCTGTTATGTCCAATCTGGTAAACTGGTGCGGAATCGCTTCCTGCGCGTGCGTCGCGGCAAGGAAATTGTCTATCAGGGAGTTCTCGATTCCCTCAAACGGATGAAGGAAGATGCCCGGGAAGTAGCTACCGGTTTCGAGTGCGGTGTCGGTGTTTCTAAATTCAATGACTGGAAAGAAGGCGACATTATCGAAGCCTACGAAATGGTCATGAAACGTCGCACTTTATCCAGTTAATTAGACTTGAACCGTCGGGAGTCGGGAGTCAGTTATCAGTTATCAGTTATCAGTTATCAGTTATCAGTTATCAGTTATCAGTTATCAGTCATAATTCATAATTCATAATTCATAATTCATAATTCCCCCACTCCCCCACTCCCCCACTCCCCTGCTCCCCCACTCCCCCATCTCCCCACTTCCCTCTATGAAATCAGAACCTTTTTTGTGGATTCATCTGGCAGGGTTAGCGGCTTTGCCAATCTTTTTACAAATCGCTTGGATTGGTTTAGCTGTGGGCGATCCCTTGCCTTTTCTTTGGCTAGAATGGCTATTTCTGGGAGCGATCGCTATCATACCCGTCTTTTGGATGCAGTGGACAAAACCTTTTGATATTTTTAGTCTTTTGTTGGTTGCTCTAAAACCGAGTCAACTCACCCCCGAACAGTTAAAAATTCTCTCTCTTTTTAAACGTCCTCGCCATCGTCTTCTTACTCTTTTGGGAGTCGTCCTCTTAATTCTCATCACTTGGTCAATCTACAATTTTGCCCCTCTAGCGGCTGCCGTGGCCGCCTATCTCCCCCAATGGCGGCTTTTAGGTTTAGTAATCGCTGCGATCGCTCTCCTCTTAAGTCACCTATTTCTACAGGTTCCTCTGAGTGTTCTGGGGGTTTTAGCCACTAAGGAAAGTGACTGGACAGCCACCGAAGCTTTAGTTATTGAGCGCATTCCTGAGTTATTTACCATTGTTGGTCTAAAAGTTCATAAAATTATCTAAATTAGCCAAAATGCCGACAATTTCGGCTAGGAATGCAGGATCGAGCGCCCGTTTAAGGGTTGAATATTCCTCGCATTACTCGGAAAAATCTCAGCCAATTGTTGCAGTTGTTGGGGAGAAATTTTGATCGCATTTTGCCAGACTAACCAGAGAACATCCTCGCTACAGGGGGGAGTGGACAAAGACCCCCGATATTCATAAAAATCGCTATTTTCTGGCAGTAAAAGCCCGGCATTGACCCAAGTATCGGGGATAATCATTTCAGGAGAAGGTTCTTGGGGCAAATAAGCCCAAATGGTTTGTAAATAGGGATTATTTGCGCCAATTTCGGCTAAGATACCCACAACTGCTAAATTTCCTCTCCCATTCCCATGCACTAAATGAATTTCTAGAGGGAAAGACTGACCTTTAATCTGATGTTCGCTGGGGTGATGAAAATGAAACTGCAATAAATCCCAGTTTTCGCCGTGAAAACTCATGTTTCCACCTTTTTCGGTCTGAACCAAGATTGTACGACCGTTATGGCGAATTTTTAGGGGTACAGGACGATAATTAAAGGTGGGTTGGTATAGCTCTTTTTCAGTCACTATACTCAGATCGATCGGTGTTTGTTGCTTTCCCCTGGTGCAGAGGCGATAATTCCTTGATAATTCGCCCCAATGGTCAATATTTTGATAATTCCAAGCAAATTCTGGATTAATAGCCCCAAAAAGAGCGTGAGAGCCAATAAATTGCAGTAATTCTCGTCTATACATCGTATTAAATCCAGAAATCATCGGATAATTAGCAATTTTATCGGGGATTTATGTCCAATTCCCGCAATTTAGCCGCTAATTTTGCGGCTTTCTGCCTTTCCTGTTGGACTTGATTTCCTGCCTTGCCTGCCGCTTCTGCGGGAGTGGGAACCAATTCACCTTCGGGGGTAAAATAGCGCAAGGTAAGGATTTGGTGGTAGTGGCGTAGCCCTCTTGCTTATCTGGTATGAACTGTGTAAAATATTCATTAACAAAAAAAAAATTGGAACCCAATCAGTCTTTAAACATCTAGCTTGATGATCAGTTTTCTGATCAATATCTTTTTGTGGTTCGTGTTAGACTTACTCAAATATCAGTCTAACACAGAACAAAATCACCTCTTCGCCTGTATTGCCTTGTCCTAGTTGTGGTTCTCACCATACCATCAAGAATGGTTCTATTGATAACGGGAAACCCAAACGTTAATGTTAAGAATGTGGTGGCCAGTTTGTCAGCAATCCCACTACTAAAACCTTATGAACACACCAGAATTAGCCATTGCTACCGTTGGTTTAACCAAACAATTTGACCGCCATGGGGCTGTTAATCAAGTGGATTTACAGATTGAAGCGGGGGAAGTTTACGGGTTAATCGGTCCAAATGGAGCGGGAAAAACCACTTTAATTAGAATGTTAGCGGCAGCGGAAGAACCGACAACCGGAGAAATATATCTGCACGGAGAACGTCTTTTAAGAGATGAGAGTAATCCCCGTCTCAAAAGAAATTTAGGTTATCTACCCGATAATTTTCCCCTCTACGATGACCTAAATGTCTGGAATTATCTGGATTATTTTGCCCGTCTTTATCATATCCCTCGCTCCCAACGTCATCGCCGCATTTATGAGGTTCTAGAACTGGTACAATTAACCGGTAAAAGCCATAATTTGATCGCTACTTTGTCCCGGGGGATGAAACAACGTTTAAGTTTAGCCCGAACGATTATTCATGAACCTTTAATTTTACTTCTCGATGAACCGGTTTCTGGATTAGACCCGATCGCTCGTTTACAATTTCGTGAGATTATTAAAGCCTTACAATCGGCAGGTATGACTATTTTAATTTCCTCCCATGTCCTTAGTGATTTAGCGGAACTTTGTAGTTCTGTGGGCATCATGGAATTAGGTTATCTAGTGGAAAGCACCTCTTTACAAGAATTAAATCAACGTCTAGCTGGTCAATACTTGCAGATTACGACTCTAGGCAATTTAGAAGCCTTAGAAACTGCTCTTAAACAATGTGTTTTTGTGGAAAGTTGGCAAAGAATTATTCATACTAATACTCTCCGGGTTAAATTTACGGGAACCCTAGAAGATAGTGCCGAATTGTTGAAATCTTTAGTCGTTTCTGGCCTGACCTTAAGCGAGTTTTATACTTGCTGCGAAGATTTAGAAACTATTTTCCTAAAACTGGGACATCGACAGGCATCTTAAGGGGAAATAATAATTTTCAATCTAACTGGATAGTAACTTTTCGACTAATTTAATTTGCTCCTGACTAAAACCAGCTTCCTTCAGATGTGCCAGAAACCATTTTTGTCGATAACGACCGTCTAAATCCCTAGCCTTTTTGTAGGTATCCCGCGCTTTTTTAATATCACCTTGATCTAAATAGACCATTGCCAAAGCCACAAGAGGATGGGGATTATTCGGCTCTAATTTAACTGCTTTTTCAGCGTTAGTAATAGCTGAATTAAAATCTTTTAAGCGATGATAGGCGAGGGACAAATTATAGTAGGCAATTTCATTATCGGGTTTTAAATTAGCGGCTTTAGTATGCGTAACTACGGCCTTTTCAAGATGACCACCGACAAGATAAACAATACCCAAAGCATTATAAGTAGCCACATGATCGGGAGCAATTTTAATCGTTTCTTCGAGGGTTGTTTGTGCCGCTAAAGGTTGTTTAGCTAGGTGTTGTGTCCAGCCTAAAATTACTCTCCCGTCTAGATGATTGGGGTTTAACTGTACCGATTTTTTTAAAGCTTCAATACTTTTGATAAAATCTCCCTGTTGACGATACTGTAATCCCAATTGACGATAACGATTAGCAGCTTTAATGTCTGATGCGGAAATAATCGGACTGGGAGAAGGAGGAACAAGCATCTCGGCCGTAGGTTCTTTTTCAAGGGGAGCGGGAGGACTACAGCCCCAAAAAACCGGGGAACTAAACATGATCAAAATAGTCAGGAGTCGATAACTATTCATGGGACAATTAATACCAGTCCAATTGTTAAGGGTGTCATCAAATTATGAATTATTCCCCTGAATCCGTGCAACGGCTGCTCGATTCCGATGATTATGGCGATCGCTTATCGGGAGTTAATCAACTGCGTTATTTAGCCCCAGAAATCGCCTTCGAGATGTTACAGCCTTTAATTAAGGATAGTAACGCTAGGGTGCGTTATTCGGCGGTAAGTCAGTTAGATATCCTCGGTCGTCAGAATCTTGATCTGGCCTTAACTATTCTACGCGATCGCTTGTTGCATGATCCGGAAGCAGACGTAAAAGCGGCCGCGGCCGATGCGATCGGGGGGTTAAAATTAACGGCAGCCTACGATGATCTGGTGGCCGTCTATCAACAATCCTGCGACTGGTTAATTCAATTTAGCATTGTGGCAGCTTTGGGCGAATTGGGGGAACCCAGGGGCTTTGAACTGCTCGAAATCGCCCTTAACTCCGATAATGAATTGGTAAAAACGGCCGCCGTTAGTGCTTTCGGGGAACTAGGCGACCCTCGCGCCGTCTCTTTACTCGTTCCCTTGGCTAATGATGATGACTGGCAACTGCGCTATCGTCTCGCTCAAGCTTTAGGCCGCTTAGGGGGGGAAGATGCGATCGCTGTTTTGACCCAGTTAACCGGCGACAAAAGCGCCCAAGTCGCCCAAGAGGCCCGCAATAATCTCGTCCGAGGGTGATGCAGAATAGTTGATTTTTGTCAATACCATTTACAATAAACTTTAATTAAGAATCGTTAACAAAGGTAAAGCGATGAAACAATTTACCCGTTTAATCTTGCTCGTCGGTCTTCTCGCGGGGGGCTGTTTCTCTCCCTCAATTGCGATCGCTGATAATCCAGCGGGGGCAATCGTGAGCAAGGATTCACAGGTTAACGAACTACTGCGTCAAGCGCGGCAATTGGTCAAAAATGGCAATTATGGGGAAGCTATAGCCGTTTACGAGCGGGCTGCCGCCCTTGATGGCAATAATGCCAAAATTTTCTCTGGGATCGGCTTTTTACAAACGCGGCAAGGGGATTATAACGCCGCCGCCCAAGCGTACCAAAAAGCTTTAAGTCTCGATCCGAGTAATCCCGACTTTTTCCATGCTCTCGGTTATAGTTTGGCTAATATCGGTGATTATGACAATGCAGCCACCGCTTACTACTACGCTATCCAAATAGAACCGAAAAACGTCCAACACTACCTCGGTTTAGGGGTGGTGTTATTACGGCAAAAAAACTATGCAAAAGCGGGCGAAGTTTACCAATGGGTTTTAGCTCTCGACCCCAATAATCAGCAAGCCCACGAAATCATGGGTAAAGCCTTGATCGAACAGAATAAAAGCAGCGAAGCCCTCGATTTTCTCCAAAAATCCCTGCAAAGATTCCCCAACAATAGTGAATTAAGATTGCAACTAGCCAGCCTTTTGCTCAAACAGGGCGATTTAAAT
Organism: Microcystis sp. M079S1; assembly: GCF_020246425.1. Classification (NCBI taxonomy): domain Bacteria; kingdom Bacillati; phylum Cyanobacteriota; class Cyanophyceae; order Chroococcales; family Microcystaceae; genus Microcystis; species Microcystis sp. M079S1. The sequence continues at coordinate 20,123 of NZ_JADBSZ010000217.1, read as the reverse complement.
GGCGGAACCCAGATTTTAAAAGAAATAGAGCGACAAAGTGCAGGAAATTTTTTAATTCAGCTAAAAATAGGGATTTTACTCGAAAAACAAGAGCGTTTTGACGAGGCTCTCCCCTTTTATCGTCGGGCTGTTTTCCTGCAACCCCAATCTTTGGAAGCACAAGCGGGAATCGGTCGCATCCATCTGGCCAGAAAAGATTATCTTGCAGCAATTATCGCCTATCAAGATTTGGCCGAAATCGCCCCCAATAACGCCGATGTCTATCTTAATCTCGGTCGGGCCTACGCGGGCCGGGGACGAAAAACAGAGGCAGCGGAAGCTTTTAAGCAAGCGCGAGCGGTTTATGTGCTGAAAAATAATCAATCCGGCCTGGAGGAAGTGGATGCCCTGCTGAAGAAGTTGGTTGAGTAAAACCAGATCGGTGATCAGCTTCTCGTTGAGGGTGCGGAATGTGGGTTACAAGATTTATCAAGAGTTTCCCCCCTCGCAACTCAAGAAAAAATCATCATTTTTTCTTGAGTTGACACCGATTTGCCCCCCGTGCCAGCCCCAAATATTCTTCTAAGAATTGCTATTTTTGCGACGATACCAACGCCGGATTGAACTTCCGCCAATTCCCCCCCCTAATACCAAAAGTGATAAAAGATTACTGGATTCTGGTATCGTTGTTGTTGACACGACACCTGTAACTGTAATCGTTCCAGGGGGGCTGCCACTAGGGAAGTTAGGATGAAAAGGATCACCACTACGAGCAGTAGATCCGCCACAAGGCACATCGCCTCCGGTTCCATTATCCGGACCGGTGGCAAAATTACCGACTTGTCCATTAGGCTCGTTAGGATTGCCTCCTCCATTAGAACTACCTGTACAAGTAGTGGGTAAATTGCCGGTTGCGATGGTTTTTAGATCGTACTCGAACAGTTTTGTTTCCCCCGGCGCAAAAGTACCTAGAGAAATAGTCTGGGTGAAAGGACCAAAAAAGTAGGAGTAGGAAGTAGCAGTATTATAAACAGTACCTCCTAAAGAGTTAACTGGATCGTCGGTAAAAGAAAAGGTATTAGTCCCACCGTTGTATTGAAGATTGGCACTACTATTCCAGATGGATGTCCCATTGAGTCGAATGTCAATTTCATAGAGAGCAGATAACGCCTGTCCGGCTGTGGGTGTATAGCTGGGAGAAATATCAGCGCTCAGTTCTCCCGGAATGATAGTAAAGGTAAAACTGGCCGGGGAAGAGAAAGGATTAGGATTGACAAAGGTATCTTTATAAGTGAACAATCCATTAATGTCATAGTTGCCATTACCGGAAACCCGCGACCCAAAATTGCCAGTGACATCACCGTAGGTGTGATAGAAGACATTGTTACCAGAGGTATCATTGTCCCCAGCCAGTACATCTACAGAACCGCTGGTTGCGGGTCCGCTAATATGGGGAGAGGTCGCACCGGGAATTCCTGCAAGCTTCCAATCAACTTCTGCTTTAATTGTTGCCGCTTGAACAGGAACAGTTGCCAACATTAAGGAAGTTGCGATCCCTGATATTAACCACTTTTTATGTGAACCAAGGCTCTCAGTAAATTGTGAACGCATTTTTGCCTCCTAAGATATTTTTCTATTTGGCTGCCAAAGATCCTATAAGTGCTACGCCCAAGGCAAAAGGCAGTCTGCTAATATGTTTGCTGGCTGAATAATGCTAATTGCGCGTGGCAATCATAGTCCCCAATCCTAGAGGATTATCTAGTTTTCGTCAACTGTTTTTAGTTAAGATTTGTTACAAGGTTAAATTACGGACTTTCTCAGATAGATGATACTAAATCCGTTGAATATAGGCTACTTATCAGGACAGGCACTCATGCAATAGGCAAGAGGCAAAAGGGGGAATAAATAATCAGTCTTTAATAACCAGATTTAGTATTAGATAGTCAATAGTTTATTCCCAATCGATCGGCAGCCATTGATCATCTAAAACCTGTTCGAGATTAAAAATTATCTGACTCGGTAAACCGCCGGGGGATAAACCCATTTTTTTCCGGACGGCCTCTAAAGCTGTATGGTAGGATGGCTCAAAAATCTCCCGAAGATAGGGCTTTAAACTAGGGCTATCCTCCAGTAAATCTTGAATTTCTGCCCGAAAATTATTGATTTCTCCATTGCAATGATTGCCATGACGGTCTCTTTCCGATTGCCAGTATGTTAATTTGAGTAAATGTTCTAGGAGACGAGTTAAAAGACTTTTGAGCGCGTGTCTTTCACTTCTCCCCATCGATTCAATCTCCTCAATTAAATTGTCTAAATCCACCTCGGCAAACTGGCCTTTTTTTAATTGTTCTGCCGTGGTTTTTAGCCAGAGATAAAAATCTTCTTCGTATAGTGTTGGGGTCGCTGTTTCTGTCGCTCTAGTCATGACGGAACTGCCACAGGTGAAAACTAATCGGGATTCTATATTAATTAAACCCAAAAAAAAGAGAGCGCAAGCTCTCCTTCTTGGTTATTTGCTAATTTTACTAACTAGCGACAATATACTCCTTGACGTTGGCCCGGCGACGGCGTAAATGGGCCAGGGCCTGGTGTTCTAATTGTCGCACTCGTTCCCGACTGATGTTCATTCTCTGACCGATTTTGGCTAGGGATAACTCTTTGCCATCGGTTAAACCGAAACGGAGAGTAATCACTTCCCGTTGTTGGGGAGTTAATTCGGCCAGGAGATTGGCTAAGTCTTGCCGTAATAATTCTTGGGTGATGAAGGTATCGGGAGAAACTCCGCTATCTTCTAATAATTCCGACAATTCCGTATCTTGGTTGTCGCCGACGCGCACATCAAGGGAGATGGGTTGACGAGCCATACTGAGATATTCGCGGATTTGAGCGGGTTCTAGCTCTAATTCCAGGGCAATCTCGGCAGGAGTGGCACTTCTCCCCAGTTTTTGGGCGAGTTCGCGCTGGGTTCTTTTGATTTTATTCAGTTTTTCGGTGATATGGATGGGTAAACGAATGGTGCGGGCCTGTTGAGCGATCGCACGGGTAATCGCTTGTCGAATCCACCAGTAGGCATAGGTAGAAAATTTATAACCTTTGGTGGGATCAAATTTCTCTACACCCCTTTCTAATCCCAGACTACCCTCTTGAATTAGATCTAGGAATTCCATGTTCCGCTTTTGATATTTTTTGGCGATCGCAACCACCAAGCGGAGGTTAGCTTCAATCATTTTCCGTTTAGCTCGATCGCCGGTCTTCAAGGCTCGATCCAGTTCATTTTCGCTTAAATTCACCGAATCCGCCCACTCCAAGCGCTGTGGTTCCCGTCCTAATTGCTTCGATAGTGCTTCTTTCGCTTCTAACAGGCTCATCATCCGTTGGACTTGTTTGCCGTAAATAATTTCTTGTTCGTGAGTTAGGAGAGGAACTCGCCCAATTTCGTGCAGATAGGTACGCACCATATCGGCATTGAGGGTGGGCTGTGATTGAGTTTGGTTGGTTTTTGCGGTGGGCATTGGTTTGGTGGTGACTCCTTGACACAGAAAAAGTCTGTTACTATTCCGACTCGCGGGTGAGTCTGGCTTATCTGAAGTCGGTATGAGTTTGATCGGAATTTCTTTGATTGTATCCTGCGCTTTTAGACGCAGACAATCCCCTAAAGGTTCAAAGTTAATTCATTCTTTGGTATGATGTTAAGTTTATCCTCTTTTCCCAATATCTAGAACAAAAGTATTATAGTCTAGAACTATCAACTACAATCGCTTGTTTTTGGGTCGCTTTTTCCTGAATCCTCGGCAGTGCCGCTGATACTGTTAGGTAAGATTACAGGACAAAAAGGTGATTTTCCCGATTGGACGTCAACAATCTGGCTGACTTCCGACCCTTTCGCCCTCAGCTTTGAGAGCAAAGCAGAACCAAGCTGAAAACTGACAGACGAGAACCGACTTCTATATATATAATGACCGATCAACACCAGCAAAAGGAAATGTAATTATTGCGGATTCCCGAACTATTTTCTGTAGTATTTGCTACAAAATGCCAAATTAGCCGCGATTGAGAATCGGGAAAAATTGTTATAAAAATTAGGATTGCTAGGGGGGTAATAACTATCATAGAGACAGCAGGGCGGAGATCGGGATAAATTATCGTTGAAACCAAACTCGATCGCACTCTCCACAATACCACTCTGTGGAACTCCTGAACAATGAGGACTTACTATGACTAAAACCGTCGTTATCGATCCCGTCACCCGGATCGAAGGCCATGCCAAGATCTCGATTTTCCTTGACGATGCGGGGGAAGTGGATGACGTGCGTTTTCATGTGGTCGAGTATCGCGGTTTCGAGAAATTCTGCGAGGGACGGCCGATGTGGGAGATGGCGGGAATTACTGCCCGAATTTGCGGCATTTGCCCCGTTAGTCACCTACTTTGTGCCGCCAAAACTGGTGATAAAATTCTAGCGGTGCAAATCCCCCCCGCGGGTGAAAAACTGCGGCGCTTGATGAATTTGGGACAGTTAACCCAATCCCATGCTTTAAGCTTTTTCCATCTTAGCAGTCCCGATTTTCTGCTTGGTTGGGAAAGTGACGCCGCTAAACGGAATATTTTCGGTTTAATCGCCGCCGATCCCGACCTAGCGCGAGCGGGCATCCGTTTACGTCAATTTGGACAGAAAGTTATTGAACTTTTGGGAGCAAAAAAAATTCACCCCGCTTGGTCTGTCCCGGGAGGTGTGCGTTCTCCCTTAAGCGAAGAAGGGCGACAATGGATTAAAGAACGACTGCCGGAGTCTAAAGCGACTCTTTACACGGCCTTAAACCTGTTTAAAGGACTTCTAGACAATTTAACCACAGAAATCGCCGCTTTTGGTAATTTCCCTTCCCTGTTTATGGGATTGGTCGGTAAACGGGACGAGTGGGAACACTACGGCGGTCATATTCGTTTTACCGATAGTCAAGGCAATATTGTGGCCGATAACCTCAGCGAAGACAATTATCGCGATTATATCGGCGAATCAGTAGAAAAATGGTCTTATTTAAAGTTTCCCTACTATAAACCCCTCGGTTATCCCAACGGTATCTATCGGGTTGGTCCGTTGGCGCGCTTAAATGTTTGTTCCCATTTTGGCACGGAGGGGGCGGATATCGAGTTACGGGAATATCGCCATCGGGTCGGTGGTGTAGCAACCTCTTCTTTTTACTATCATTATGCCCGATTAGTGGAGATTTTAGGCTGTTTAGAGCGTATCGAACTTTTAATCGACGATCCCGATATAGTTTCTCAACGCTGCCGGGCCGAAGCAGGAATTAATAATCTGCAAGGGGTGGGAGTTAGTGAAGCGCCCCGGGGTACTTTATTCCATGATTATAAAGTGGATGAAAATGGTTTGATTGAAACGGTGAATTTGATTATTGCCACGGGTAATAATAATTTAGCCATGAATCAAACGGTGAAACAAATCGCCCAACATTATATCCATGGTGGCGAAATTCCCGAAGCGATGTTAAACCGGGTGGAAGCGGGTATTCGTTGCTATGATCCCTGTTTAAGTTGTTCCACTCACGCTATGGGACAAATGCCGCTACAGCTAGAGTTAGTTAATGCAGCCGGTGAGGTGATCAATACTCGACAACGGGGTTAATTATCTAAGTTGTTGGGGGGTTAGGAAATAGGGGAAATTTATCCTAATACCTGACCCCATTTTACTATTTTTACGGTCAAAATTCTAGCTAAGAATTTCTAGGTTTTGATAAAGAATTTCTATCGGACAAGAAAAGTTAATACAGTTAATAGTGATTAAATCTCCCGCGTGATAAATATGGGGAATCCAGAGGTTATTAGATTGACGTTGATATTGTTCAATTAGGACTTTTTTTTGCTCGATAAGTAGATATTCCTCTAATTCAGGGATAGTTTGATAATCGGCAAATTTATCGCCTCTATCAAAGGCTGCCGTAGAGTCGGATAAAACTTCGATAATCACTCGCGGATGCAGGATAAAATCTTCCTGGGAAACTCGATCTCGTTGGTCACAAGTAATGGCAAAATCGGGATAATAGAAGATATTTAAGCTAGGGAGACGCACTTTCATATCGGTAGCGTAGGCAAGACAACCACTACCCCGTAAATGATTAATTAATTGGGCTGAAAGATTACCTGTGATGATAACATGGGCTTTACTGTCCCCCGCCATCGCCAAGATTTGCCCTTGCATATATTCATGTTTAATGGGACTAATTTTCTCTATTTCCAGATAGTCTTTTGGAGTAAAATAAGCGTGACTTTTACCGGCTGTCATGGTGTTTACCTCGCTCATTGTTAGTTTTCTAACGGACAATTAAGCCAAATAATTGAATCTAAATCAGTCTTACTGCCTTCAGTAATTAGCTTTCGTATTAGTTCAATATAATTAAAATTACTCTCGAATAAAACAAAACGTCTATCTAAAGAAGCGGCCGCTAGTCCCACGGTTCCTGAACCAGCAAAGGGATCTAAAACCACATCGCCTTTAAAAGAGTAATAGGTAATCACTTTTTCTGCCAATTCTACGGGAAAAGCGGCGGGATGTTTTGAGTTAGTGACTGGGTTAATTTTCCAGACATTAGTGCGTTCATAACCATCGGCAATTTTTGAGGCTTTTACTACTTCTTGATCGGGATGATTACGAATATGCCAATCGATGAGTAAATCCGTGTGTTTACGATAGACTAAAACGTATTCAGTCACTGGCACAGTTTTGTATTGGAGAGGATTGCGATCGGCAGCAAATCTGCGCCCTCTACCAGTTGCCCACCCTGCTCCCTCTGGTTTTAGCCAAATAATATCATCAATAAAATCGTAACCTTCCTCAACAAAAATTCGATGCAAATCAAAAGGGACAGCAATACGTTTAGAAGCTTGATTACGGGAAGCACGACGCAACAGCACGGGAGAAATATTAATGACAAAAAAACGCCCTTCACTCAAAACTCGATGGCATTTTCTGATTACCTGTCGCAGCTTCAATAGATAGCTTTCGTATTCTTCAAATTCCGAATATTCTGGGCGAGCATTAAAATAGGGTGGTGAGGTAAAGATTAAATCAACACTTTCTGCTGGCATTTCCTCCAAAAGTTCGCCACAATCACCAAATCCGATCGTATTTCTCAGAGAGGAAAGCTTGTATTCTTTTTTGGTTTTCTTGCGGGTTTCTAATTTAGATTCATCCTGTTTTAACAGACGAGCGATAATAATTTCAGTCCGGGTTGTCCTATCGGCTAAAATTTCGGTGGTGTAGGCATCGATCACCACTTCCCCAACGGTTTTTTTCTGGTCATTACATAGAGGAACTCGCCAAATATGATATCTGTCATCCACTTCTGGTAAACCTAATTTAATCGCATTAACTAAATTTATTTCCCGCAACCAATTAAGGACAATTTCTTTAGCTTCTGCCACCGTGCGAAGTAGATAACCGCGCTTTTCCGATACCAGTTCTTTTTCCATGACATTACTCTAGTTCTCTCTAGAATTCTAGCTGATCATTATCCAAAAAACCAGGAGAGTCTCAAGATAGAAATTGGCCACTCTTTAAAAATTCCACATTTCTAAGACTTTTCCCGTAATTGTTTGATTTAACCAGAAAGTATTGTGACTGAGGGAGTGAAGATTATTTGCTGTTACTTTCCAGCTTGCTTGGGGATGAAAAAGAATTGCTTCTGCGCGATTACCGGGGTTGAGAGATGCCGGTTTTTGTTGTAAACAATGACAGGGATTGAGACTAAGCGCTTGCCATAATTGTAAAGCTGATAATTGTCCGGTTATTACTAATTTTTCCCAGAGTAGCGGTAAAGCTAATTCTAACCCGATCGCGCCGGGGGGTGCTTCTGCAAAAGAGACGGTTTTTTCTTCGTAGGTATAGGGACGATGATCGATCGCGATTGCATCGATAATTCCCTCCTTAATTGCCGCAATTAACGCCTTGCGATCGCTTTCGTTGCCCAAGGGGGGAGCGAGGTGTAAACTGGGATGATAGCTGGCGATCGATCCTGTATTTAAGAGGAGATGCAACCACGTCACACTAGCGGTTATCGGCAATCCCCGCATTTTTGCCTCGCGAATTAATTCCACTCCTCGACGGGTAGAAATTCGCATTAGGTGAACAGGTGTATTAATTTCGCCGACGATTTCTAAAATTGTGGCTAAAGCAGTGGTTTCGGAAATAGCAGGATCTCCGGGTAAACCGAAGCGAATCGAGGTTTCTCCCTCACGCATGACTCCATTACCCTTTAATTGCTGATTTACCGGGGAAAGGGCGATATTTTTACCGAGGGGTTTTAGGTATTCCAATAAGCGCCGCAACAGTCCCAAATCTTCCAGACTGCGATTATCGGTAAAACCCACCGCTACAGGCATTAAATCGGCTAATTCGGTCATTTTTTGCCCTTGTCTTCCTAGGGTGAGACTTGCCCAAAAATGCAGACGAGTCGATTTTGAGTCAAAAAACCCTTGACTTTTTTGCTGTAATGTGCTAATGAGTGCGGGGTGATCGAGGGGGGGGAGAGTATTGGGGAGAATTGCCAACCGGGTGCAGCCTCCGGCCGTGGCCGCTTTGATCAGAGATGCAAGGGTTTCTCTGTCCTCGTGGCCGGGTTCCCCAGAATGACTGTAGAGATCGACTAATCCGGGGGCAAAAATACAGTTTTGACCGGAAATATAGTTACTATTTTCTCTTGGGGGAAGCTGAGATTCGATCGCTTTAATTACCCCCTCCTCAATCCAGACATCGGCAATGCGATCGGTTTGTGTCAGGGGGTCAAGGACTCTAACCTGTTCTATGATCGTCGAGGATTGGCTATTCACGCAGACTAATTAAAACGTCATTTTTTCCTTTGGCAGTATATCACGTTAAGTAAAAAGTAAAAAGTAAAAAGTAAAAAAGTTGAGTTCTCGGTTAGGTTAAGGGACGATAAGTTAGAATATTGATCGACTACGGTTTTAATCTTTATTTTAATTGGCTGGCCTACCCTAGGAAGAATTGATAGCCGAATCATGCAACTAGAACTTTTCGATTCTAATAATTTAGAAGAATTTAATCGGGGAACCCCGCGATTAGTTTCTTTTCGAGATTTAGTGCCAGAAATCACCAGCACCAGTTATCTAACCCATGGCATCTATTATTATCCTGCCAAATTTATTCCCCAAGTGGTGAGATTTTGTCTTGATAGTTACACTAAAAAGGATGATTGGATCATCGATCCTTTTGCTGGTTCGGGTACGGTGGGTTTAGAGGCTAAACTTTGTCAAAGAAATGCTGTTTTAACTGACCTGAATTATCTTTTAAACCATATTATACCGATTAAGATCACAGAACACAAAGAACCATTGAGTTACTCAGAGTTAGATAAAAAAATCTTAGAAGTTTTTGCCAGCAAGGATAAATTTATCCCTCAGTGGTCAAATTTAAACTATTGGTATCCAGAGAAAATTTTAGCAGTTTTGCAGAAACTTTGGGCAGGTCAAAAAAGTCTAGAACCTGATTTGTATTCCCAGATCATTCAAGCGGTTTTAGTGAAAGTTAGTAAACAGTTTTCCTATGCAGAACATACCAAACCTAAATTATTTCAATCGAAATACAAAAAATCAGATATACAGGAACTATTACAAAGAGATTGGCAAGAGGAATTAAAACGAACGATTAAAGAGATGAGTTTTGAAACTTTAACCAGCGTTAATCAATATATTGCCGTCACTTGGCATAATTGTAATCAGGTGCTTTTTTATGGAGGAGTAGATAGTGCCACTTTTGAGATCGATCAAAATCTAGAGTTAGATTGTTTAATTAGTTCACCCCCCTATCTGCAAGCACAAGAATATATCAGAACAGCAAAACTAGATTTATATTGGTTAGGATATACAGAAAAAGAAGTGCAAAAAATCTCTAAGCTAGAAATTCCCTACCGACAGGCTACCAGATTAATCGAAACCGAAACATTAAATCAGGTGAGAGCGAGTTTAGAGAAAGAGAATTTACATAAAATACTCGATTCCTATTTTTGTCACACTATCAATGCTTTAGAAAATGCCACCAGAAAATTAAAACAAGCTGGGAAAGCTTGCATTTTTGTCGGTAATCCAAAAGTGGATGGAGTGGAAGTAGAAACTTGGCGAATATTAAAGGAATATTTTCAGGAAAATGGCTTTATTTTTAATACCGTCTTTGAGGATAGAATTAAAACCAGACAATTATTCAAATCTCGCAAGAATAAAAATCCTGATGGCATGAAATCCGAATATTTACTAATTTTAGAGAAAAGGTAGCTCTAGTTTAATCAAATCGAATACAAAAAATATCAACAATTTACCAAAGATAGCACTGGGCAGCAAGGTTAAAACATCCTTCAACCGGCGGTTTCTTCAGGACTTGTTTTGATAAAAAATACCGATTTCTGGGTTAACATACTGAATGATTAAATCTCAGAAGCTCTCCTCTATTTCTCCCAAGTTATTAAATTTCTTAATTTGGGTTCGCTCCTAGAGACACGCTCCCAACTATCGGGATAACTCTTGAATTCTTTTTTCATTTTCTGATAACATTGGCTTGTTCCTGCCATGGAGATAGATTCTGAATCGTAAGTTATAACTATAATAATCTCATTTCTCTTTTTGATCAAGTTCAAGGTAAGATGAAGGTAACTGAAAATATTATATCTTATTGTTGGTAACGAAGCTGATAAGCCGTAGGGTGAATAAAAAATGACAGAACAAGCTTGGTGGGTACAAAAATGGCTAGAACTACTCGATTCCTATCGCTTTAAAAAACGCTTGGAACGAGCTAGACTGTACGCTAGAGAGGGCAATGTTTTAAGTATTGACTTTGAAGACTCGCAAGTTATTGCTAGAGTACAAGGCAGTGAATCCGAACCTTATCTAGTGGATTTATCCCTAGTCGCTTTTAGTGATGAAGAATGGGACTATATTATTAAGCTTCTCTCCAAAAAGGCCATTTATTCCGCTCAATTGCTCACGGGACAAATGCCCGATAATATCGAGCGTGTTTTTATCGATAGTGGGGTGAATTTATTCCCCTTTTCCCTAGCGGATATTCGCTCTCGTTGTACCTGTCCCGATCAAGCCAACCCCTGCAAACATATAGGAGCAGTATACTATCAATTGGGTGATCGTTTTATTGTCGATCCCTTCCTGCTTTTGCAACTGCGCGGCCGAACCAAAAGCCAAATTCTGGAAGCTTTACGAGAAAAACGCTCCTATTCCTCTGATAATCAACCTTTAGCAGTCAGTGAACCCCCCAAAGTAGTTGAAAAAACTGCCCCCGACAGCACTATCGATCGCTTTTGGCAGTACGATGAGGAGCTAGATCCCTCCCTAGTTGTGATTACGCCGGGGAATGAAAATCAAACCATTCTCGACATTTTAGGCAATTTTCCCCTCGCTGCCCCCGAATCGGATGCCATAGAACAATTTTTAAAACCAATTTACCGACAAATTCCCCAAGAAGCGATGGCGATTGCTTTACAGTAGGGAATTTGGGGTATATGAGCAGCTCGTTCAAAGTGGTGCAAAAGACAAAAAAGCCAAACAGATTTGTCCTCGCGTCAGGGCGAGGAATTAACCGTTGAGAAAATCGCCCCGCCAGTAACCGCTAAACCGTCTTACTTTTGCTGGTTTTACTGCCTGGGGAAGTAGTTTTTTTGGTGGTGGTTTTCTTGGCAGTGGTTGTCTTGGCCGCTAGGGCCGATAAAGCTTGTTCTAGGGTGAGCGTTTCGGCGGTTTCTCCCTCGGGAATCTTGGCGTTGGTCTTACCGTGCTTGATATAAACTCCGTAGGGACCTTCGTACAATCCCACGGATTCCCCATCGTCGGGATGTTTACCCAATTCTTTTAAGGGTGGTTTGGTGGAACCGCGGGCGCTGCGAGTTTTTTTCGGTTCGGCTAATAAGGCCAAAGCTCGATCGAGGGTTATGGTTAAGATATCATCGCCGGCTTTCAGGGAACGATATTCTTTTTCCTTACCCTCTTCCTGAACTACATAGGGGCCAAAACGACCTAAGCTGGCTTTAATTTTGCCTCCGGTGAGGGGATGGGTTCCCAGTAGTCGCGGCAGTGCCAATAAACCCACTGCTTGCGGGAGGGTGACATCCTCTGGTTTGACTCCTTTGGGTAGGGAGGCGCGTTTCGGTTTGGGGTTGTCATCGCTGACATCTCCTAACTGAACGTAGGGGCCGTAACTACCCACCAGCAGATAAATTGGCTCTCCGCTGTCGGGATGAAGACCTAATTTATCGGGACCCTCGGTTTTTTGTCGCAGCAGGGTTTCTACCTGTTCGGGGTTGAGGTCGGCGGGGGTTAAATCGGCGGGGATGGAAGCGGTGAGGATTTGATCGCCTCGAGAGACTTCCAGATAGGGACCGTATTTGCCGATCTTGATAGTTGCCTGTAAATCCTCTAAAATCACCGATTTGGCGGTGCTAGAGTTAATTTGACTCTCGCGCTCTTTTACTTGGCTTTCTAGCCCCTTTTCCCCCCGATAGAAGCGATCGAGATAGGGCAACCATTGGGCGGAACCGGTGGCGATATCGTCGAGGGTTTCCTCCATTTTCGAGGTAAATTTGGGATCTACCAGGTCGGGGAAATGATTTTCTAACAAACTAACCACGGCAAAAGCGGTGAAGGTGGGAATCAAGGTTTTATTCCGCATTTGGGCATAACCGCGATCGATAATTGTGCCGAGAATGGTGGCGTAGGTGCTGGGTCGCCCGATTCCTTCACTTTCGAGGGTTTTTACGAGTGAGGCTTCGCTATAACGGGCGGGGGGTTGGGTATCGTGGCTAATGGCTTCTAGTTGGCGACAATTGGGGGTGTCACCGACGTTGAGGGCGGGTAAGATTATTTCTTGGTCGTCGATGGCGGCTTCGGGATCGTCGGAACCTTCCACATAGGCGCGGAAAAAGCCGGGGAAGTCGATTCTTTTGCCAGAGGAGCGAAATCCGGCATTTTCTACCTGAATATTGACGGCGATCTGGGTAATGCGGGCATCGGCCATCTGTGAGGCGACGGTACGTTTCCAGATCAAATCATAGAGGGCGAATTCTAGTCCGCTCAGGCCGGTTTCCCGGGGCAGGCGAAAGCTACTACCGGCGGGCCGGATGGCTTCGTGGGCCTCCTGTGCGCCTTTGCTTTTGGTGGTGTACTGCCGGGGTTGGGGACTGAGGTAATTTTTTCCGTACATTTGTTCTACACAATTGCGGGCGGCGGTGATGGCCTGATCGGAAAGATGGACGGAATCGGTCCGCATATAGGTGATGTAGCCCTGTTCGTAGAGATTTTGGGCGATTCGCATGGTGTCGCGGGCGGATATGCCCAGTTTCCGGTTAGCCTCTTGCTGTAGGGTGGAGGTGGTGAAGGGGGGGGAAGGTTTGCGAGTGGTGGGTTTTTCTTCGGTGTGGCTAACGCGCCAGATTTTGTCTTGGATGCGTTCTTTTAAGGCGGCGGCGGTGGCTTGATCCAAAAGTGTCACCTGGCGACCGGGGAGCAGTCTGCCGGTGTCGGCATCGAAATCGCTCCCATTTGCTACTTTTTGACCGTTTAAGGTGACTAATTTCGACTCGAATTGATTTTTGTCTTTTTCGAGGGTGGCTTTCAGGTCCCAATAATTGGCGGTTTTAAAGGCCCGTCGTTCTCGTTCGCGCTGCACGAGCAGACGTACCGCCACGGATTGCACGCGGCCGGCGGATAACCCTTTGGAGATTTTTTTCCAGAGTAGGGGGGAGAGGGTATAACCGTAGAGGCGATCGAGTATGCGGCGGGTTTCTTGGGCGTGAACTAAATTTTCGTCGATGGAGCGACAATTTTTGAGGGCGGCTTGGATTGCTTCTTTGGTGATTTCGTGAAATACCATCCTTTTGGTGGGTATTTTCGGGTTGAGTACCTGCAAGAGATGCCAACTGATGCTTTCGCCTTCCCGATCTTCGTCGGTGGCGAGGATCAGTTCGCTGGCTCCTTTGAGGGCTTCTTTTAATTCTTTGACGACTTTACTTTTGGTTTTGGGGACGACGTAGAGGGGGTCGAAATCGTTCTCCACATCCACGCCTAAGTTGGCCCAGGATTTGTCTTTGTGGGCGGGGGGAATTTCTTCGGCAGAGGCGGGCAGATCGCGGATGTGGCCCATGGAGGCTTGGACTCGATAGCCGCTAGGCAGATAATTACTGATCGTCCGAGCTTTGGTGGGGGATTCGACAATAACCAGGGTTGACATAGGAATTGATCACGAGGGCATGGCCACAGCGACTGTTTTAGTTAGACTGACCATCTTTGTTTGATGATGGACAAAAGTTACTATTTATCTTGACCGGCTTGATTCGGGTCAAAAGCCACTTACTACGATAATAGAGATTAAAGCTGGTCTTTTGTCACTAACTTCTTAATAAAACTTAATATTTTTCTGAAGCAGGGAGATGGGAGCAGGGAGAAGGGAGAAGGGAGAAAAAAGCTGACTCGGAGAATACTGACTCCTAACCCAATGTTCGCCAAAGATAAGCAAAATTTATTGATTGATGCCAAAAACTTGAGAATATTTAAATTAACATTCCGCAATATTTATAAATTCTTAAAAATTAATTGAGAAAGATTTTTATTTAACAACGATGTTACAATGGTTACAGCGATTTTACTGAATTTCATAATGGGGTATTCTGTGCTTTTTTAGGCAGCAATGGTTGAAACCCTCACCAAACCTAGAAGGTTATCCTAATTAGGACGGGTAAATTAGTCAATTTCACCAACAACGATGATCTTTTTTGTGTGTAGTTTTATTGCAAAAAAAAAGTTTTTTTGACAAAAAGCACAAAGTATGATATTAAACCAACGTATTTCTGGCTGCCAGTAGTTATTGCAGAGTAGGATGGGGAGAAGGGAGAATAAATAAAAATAATCCTCCTGACTGGAAAGAGGGTGTAGGGTGTGGGGTGTGGGGTGTAGGGAAGGAAACCTCTTTCATCTGTGGTGGTGAAAATTTTTTCATCAGGACTGACGCCTGACGCCTGACGACCGACTCCTAACCCCACCAACCAACTTTTTGCCGCAAACCCTAGTTATGTCTGATTTACGTCAATATGCTCCGGCAACAGAACGCAATCGTCAGCCGATTTTAGAAGTTCTCAGCCAATTTTTACCGAAGACTGGGAATATCCTAGAAATATCTAGCGGCACGGGTGAACACGCTGTTTTTTTTGCTCCTCGTCTTGCTCCTTGTCGTTGGATTCCCTCGGATTGTAACCCTCTGGCTCTAGATAGTATTCGCAGTTGGTGCGATTATTGTCCTAGTTCTAATCTCGATCGCCCCCTATTTATCGATGTTCATCAGTCAGTTTGGGCGGTAGAGACGGAAAATATCGTCATTAATGCGATTGTTAATATTAATATGATTCATATCGCTCCTTGGTCTGCTTGTTTAGCTTTAATGGCAGCAGCGAGTCGCATTCTCGGTTCGGGGGGAATTCTCTATCTTTATGGTCCCTATAAACGACAAGGAAAACATACTTCTCCTAGTAACGAAAGCTTTGATTTTTCTCTCCGTTCTCAAAACTCTGCTTGGGGAGTTAGGAATTTAGAAGATGTGGTGCAAGCAGCGAGCGATCGAGGTTTACAATTGTTAGAAGTAATTCCTATGCCAGCTAATAATCTCTCGGTTTTATTTCAATTGCCTTAACATAGCAATTATCAGTAATCAGTAATCAGCTTCTAAAGGCAATAGGCAATAGGCAAAAGAAAGAATCTGGCAATTCTCCTACCTAAAAAGAAGTTTATAAACTAAGTACATCAAAGCTTTTAGCTTAACCAATTAAGTAGGGAGGCACAATTATTTGTAGAATGGGTTAGCGGTAGCGTAACATGAGCGTGCGTTGGGTTTCATGCTTCAACCCAACCTACGTTCTCTCGGTTTTATTTCAATTGCCTTAACTGATAACTGATAACTGATAACTGATAACTTATTTCCAACCAGCGCGATTCATTACCTGTACCGCTTTGGCTAAATTAGGACCATAATTAGCCACGCTAACTGTATCTTCTTTCCCGCGTCCGAGTTTTGCTAGGAAAGGGTCTAAAGCAACCCCTGGAACGACGGGATATTCTCGATTACCCTTAGCAAAAAAGTTCTGTGCTTCATTGCTAGAAAGATATTCTAAAAATTTAATGGCCGATTCTCGATTGGGGGCAGTTTTAATTAAACCACCACCGCTAATATTAACGTGAGCGCCGCGGCCTGCTTGGTCGGGGAAAATTACGCCTACTTGGTCATAAATTGCCCGTTTAGCGGGGTCTTTTTCTTCGGCATACCCCGCTAAGTAATAGGTGTTAGCTAGGGCTAAATCGGCAATTCCTGCGGCTACAGCTTCGATTTGTGCCTTATCATTACCCTGGGGTGGACGGGCAAAATTAGCCACTAATCCCCGACACCATTTTTCTGCGGCCGCTTCCCCTTGTATGTCGATTAACCAAGCGGTAAAAGATTGACTATAGATGTTACTGGATGACCGGGTGACGACTTTTCCTTTCCATTTGGGATTGGTTAAATCTGCATAGGAATCGATTTCTCTGGGGTTAACTCTGTCTTTGTTGTACATAATTACCCGCAAGCGTTTACTAAACCCGAACCAGTGACCTTTGGGGTGACGCAAATTAGCGGGAATTCTTTGGGTAAGAATGCGGGAATTGACCGGGGCAAAAATTCCCTGTTGGTCGGCCCGCCATAATCTCCCGGCATCTACCGTCAGGAGTATATCAGCAGGACTATTGCTGCCTTCGCTTTTAATCCGTTCGATTAATGGGTCCGCTTCCCCTTCCACGAGGTTAATTTTTATTCCCGTTTGTCGGGTGAAGTTGTCATACAATCGTCGGTCGGTGTTGTAGTGACGGGAGGAATAGAGGTTTAATTGTTTAGTTTGGGCGGAAACTTCGTTTATTTTCCCTAATTGACCCACTGCTAACGCTAAGGTGGCTGTTCCCGCGCCTAGAAAGACTCTCCGAGTTATTTTATCGTTCATTGCTCGATTCTTGGTAAAGTTGTCTTTTCCTATTGTACAGCTATTGAGAATAATTCTTATCTGCGGGAAAAATTATTTGTCGGACTAGGGCGGTAAATGGGGGAAAATACTGGTAAAATCAGGTTTTTTTGTTTTGATGGGGCTAATAAATCCTCGAATCTATCGCTAGTTAAGTTCAATAAGCCCAAAATGTTACCCTAAGCTCGATCGAGGGTATTGTGGAATGAGAGCAACGAGAGTGAAAGATAATGATCAACAGTGATCACCAACAAGCGATCGAGCTAATGTTAGCATCGGAAGACTATAATCAGTTATTGTTATTTTGTCAGCAAGTGCTGGCGGTTCATCCGGAAGTGACTGATTATTATCCCTATCTGGGATTAGCTTATCTGCTGCTAGAGCAGCAAGCAACAGCGCAAGAAATTTGGTTATTTTGGCTATTACAATCAGAGTCTAGTCAAGATTTAATTATGCTCCTCAAAAAAGAGATAATTAGAAATCTTGATTGCTGGCAGTTTGGCCAAGCTAAATTAATCTATCTTCAGTGGCTAGAATTAGAGGAAATAGAAGGGGATGAAGAGATAGAAAATTATGCCCTGACTGCGATAAACTCCTGTCTTCAAGAGGTGCAAGAGGCAATTAATCGGCGAGAATATACTTTAGCTGAGGACTTTTACTTAAGAATTTTATCTTGGCGTGAACAATTAGCTTACATCTGGCACGATTTAGGATACTTATACTATATAATTAACCGACTAACAGAATCTTTTAACTGTTTAGCACGAGCCATAGAATTAGAGGAAAATCAAGCCTTATATCATTATACTATGGCCATGGTGCTAGAAAAACAATCACGTTTAGATACAGCTTTATCAGCTTATCAAAAAGCGATTGATCTCAATGCTAATTTTGTCGATGCTTATAATAAACTGGGCAATTTATTTTATCGATTAGGGCAGCTAGAGTCAGCCGAAAAATTCTATCAGCAGGGAATTAATAACCAGGCTGATTTTTATCCTTTCTATATCAATTTAGGCAATGTCTATTTAGTTAAACAAGCTTGGACAGAGGCAAAAAATGCTTATAAAACTGCCCAACAACTGGCAGGAGATAGACGAGAAATTAGTCAAAATCTCTCCCTTTGGGAAATCCTGCAAGCTGACCAAAAAAGAGCGGATATTTATTCAGGTGATTATTTTTATCAAAGAAAAATCTATCAATTAGCATTAAACTATTATCAAAAATTATTAGCAATTAAAATAGAGGACAGCAATTTTTATTTAAATTGCGCCCATTGCCATCTCATTCTCAAAGGAGAAAAACAAGCTTTAGAAGTGTATAAAAAAGGAATTGCCTATCATCCAGAAAATATTGATTTACATTTGCGCCTAATTTGGTTACTACAAAATAATTATCCGATCAAGGTGGCAATTCAAGCAACTAAATCAGCTTTAGAGTATCTTCCCGATCACCCATCCTTGAAGTTAGAATTAATGCGGTTAATGCCGATAGTTTACAAAACTCAAGCAGATATTATGCTATATCGATCAAACTACGAGAAACGGTTAGATAATATCTTGGAAAATCTTGATTTAACCACTACTAATCAACAGCAGGATGCTTGGAAAAGTATTGGATTAAGAACTAATTTTTATCTTCAATATCAAGCTAAAAATGATTTAGAAATACAAAAAAAATATGAAGAATTGGTTTATAAAATTGCCTCGGTTAACTTTCCTAATTGGGTGAAAAACCTAACCATGCCTACGGGAAAAATTCGCCTTGGCTATATTTCTGCTCACTTGCGTCATCACAAGGTAGCGAAACTCTTTCAAGGATGGTTGCAGTGGCGAAATCGAGAGCAATTTGAAATTTATTGTTATGGAATAGATATTAATAACACCTTCGATAATTTTACGAGAGAATATCAACAGCAAAGTGATTATTTTTATCAGTTTGATAATCTAGTCTATAGGGAAAAAATTGCTAAACATATTTTAGATAATCAGTTACATATTCTGGTTTATTTAGATATTGGTATGGATGCTGGTACTACCCAACTAGCAGGATTGCGTTTAGCTCCAGTACAATGTGTAACTTGGGGACATCCAATCACCTCAGGATTACCAACCATTGATTATTTTATCTCCAGTGAATTAATGGAACCCGTGGAGGGAGATAATCACTACAGTGAAAAATTAATTCGCTTATCTAATTTAGGTATTGCCTATCCCAAACCTTCCCTTCCTCCCCAGAGAAAAACTCGTTTAGAGATGGGATTAGCCGAGGATAAAATCATCTACTTAAACTGTCAAAGTTTATTTAAATATCTGCCAGAAAATGACGATATTTTTCCTAGAATTGCTCGACAAGTTCCCAACAGCCAATTTATTTTTATCTGCCATCGTAGCGAATTTGTGACCCATTGCTTTCAGTCGAGATTAAGTCAAGCTTTTAATAGGTATGGACTCAATTGGCAAGATTACGGGGTAATGATGCCACAATTAGAACAAAATGATTATTTTCAGCTTAACTTATTAGCAGACATCTATTTAGATAACTTAAGTTGGTCGGGAGGAAATACCACCCTCGAAGCAATTGCCTGTCAGCTTCCAGTTGTTACCTGTCCTGGGGAATTTATGCGCGGACGACATTCCTATGCTATCTTGAAAAAATTAGGCATAACCGAGACAATTGCTACGGATAAAAATCACTATATTGAAATTGCTATCCGTTTAGGTTTAGATAATCAAAGGCGACAAACAATCAAAGATTATACTAAAGTGAATATCGATACAGTATTTAACGATCGAACCTCTGTAGAAAGTCTAGAAAGATTTTATCAATCTGTAGTAAGTAAGTAAGTGGTTATAATTAAATTGAAGATAGATTTTGTCTTTGATCCCCCCTGCCCCCTTAATAAGGGGGGTGCCGATAGGCGGGGGGAGCCCCCCTTGATAAGGCTGTCCATTAGTCACATCTTTCTTAACATTTGAAACCTTTGTAGCACAAGGCTTTCAAGACTCGGTTAACAATCTGTAATATTCCTTGTTGACACCCTTACTGACAAAGAAAAAACTGAAATCAAGTCAGGATAAGGGTTG
>NZ_JADBSZ010000216.1:0-4124 GCF_020246425.1 Microcystis sp. M079S1 | reverse complement strand
CTTCCTTTAATTCCTGCATCTTTTTCAAATTTGGAAAATTTTCTTTGATAGCTTCTAGTTTGATTTTTTGGGGTTCCGTTAAATCTTCTTCATTTTTTAACAGGCTATATTTACTTCGCTTTAAAACTTCTAGCTTTGCTTCTTTTTCCGCTTTCTATTTTTTATTTTTCTGCGCTGACCCAGCTCTTTTTTCTGCTCTTCTCTGTTCGTCTAACTCTTGATTAATTTGTTTCATTATATGGAATCTATCGGCGACTAACTCGGCCGATGACATCAATTCTTTCACCAGATTTTTATAGGACAACCAAAGATATATGCTCACTTCTTCAACTTGCTCTAACACCTCTTTTCCCCAGCCTGTAAGCGTTTTCCTTAATTCCTCTTGTGTTCGCTTCTCTGGAATAGCTATTAGTTTTCCCGTATCTAAATTTACTAAAACTGCACAGTAATTTTTTTGTCCTTTGACTAGAGCGATTTCATCGATTCCTAGTCTTTTTAATTTCGATAAGTCTGGCTCTGTAATTTTTTCGGCGATGTCCTCTAGCATTCTTTGAATCTCTTCTTCCGTTACGTCATTTCTTCGGCTAACATTTAAAATGTCTCCTTCTTTTAATTGCAGGGTAAGCGCATCTTAACAATTCTTGACAAAATCAACTTTGTGTGAGTTGCTTACCTAGTCGGCGATTCAGGCATATTTGAGGAGAATTTGCCATCTCAATTGTTAAGCAAAAATCGACCAAATGTTAAGATTTCGTAACTATTTTGATTGACTTGTATCACCTGAAATGCCCATGCGGATCACAAAATTGGCCAATTGTCAATAGCTTTTCTCACCCTGTTTTTACATTGGCGCGAGTCATGCTATCCTATAAGATAGGACTTACGCATCGACAGGATTGACCAAATATGAGGTATGGGTTTCAGGCATTTTAACGTGATTTTTTGATGACTTTTGAGCGATCGCTATCGTTGGGAAGTTAATCGCCAAAAGTCTGAAACGACCGATTTTCATTCATGCACACCATGGTGAATTTGTACAGTGCGTAAGTCCTATAAGAGATGCGGCTCTTCGTTACTTGGTATGATTCGAGCAGGGGGAATAAATCGACTAAATCCTTATCTGGCGAGAGATTTAATTGATTAGTTCGCTCTAGATCAAAAACAATTGACAAAAATCGCCAAACGTCTTTCTCTATAAGGGTTCCATCCCTTATAACCCCCGTCCATTGCATAACAAAAACCGAAGAACCAGATTTAAAAGGGAATCCAATCAACTCGGTCAATCCATTCTTCTGCTTCGGATGCTTCCCAAATCATACTAAATCCGTTGAGTACAGGCTAGTTATGAGGAGAGGCAAAAGGCAAGGGGCAAAAGGCAAAGGGTAATAAATAATCAGTTTTTAATAACCGGATTTAGTATCAGATATAATTCTTCTGCCCAGATTTCTAAATTAGCACTGGGGCGCAACCACAGTAAACCCCAAATATGTCCCCCCTTATCCCAATGGTTTTTGAGGTGTCCAGGCATACTGCGACGATTATTGGTAACTAATAACCGTTGAAATGACGCAACATAATCTAGGATTTGTGGGTCTAAAGTTCCTAGGGGTGGTGCATCGGGTTCACCTACTCGCAAAATATCGAGATTAGGATTCGATCGTAACAGAGATATTTTGAGGTCTGGGGATAAGTTTTCATCTAACAAAAACCGGATTCTCATGCGAGGTTTAGTTCTTGCTGTTTCCGTTTTAGTTTTAGTTGTCTTAGGCGTTGAATCAGGGGGGATGGCTCGGTATTTAACCACTGTTGGTATTGTTCTTCTTGCCAGTCATGGAGGTGCTGAAGATAAGCATCTATCAAGGTCTTATTGTGATAGTAATAGGCGAGAGTAGCGTAAATTTTCTCTAGGTTTAAGCTGGGTAGCTCTTGGAGAATCTGCTGAGAAGTATAACCTTTTAAATGGTAGTTGATGACATCCTCAATCCCAATGCGATGTCCTTTAATGCGGATGTCATCTGGAGCAAAAACTTCAAAGTATTCTTCTAGTTGCATGGTTTTCTTGGAGCAAACTTTTTCTTTTAATTGTAGCATCGCTACCAGTTATCAGTTATCAGCCCGGCTCTTTGATAACTGTTCACTGATAACTGAAAAGGTATTTCTACTTTCAGGGATGAAGTGCAAGAAAGTGTAAATTCGCCGCTAGTGTTGACTTCGCCATTATCTTCCCTCTAGCGGCCATGATTGTCTGGTTCTACAAAGCTGTTCCCGAAGGTTCAATTAGTTTCACCTTTAAAGCTCTAGAAATCCACTTTGAGGTAAAGAAAGGAAGCCGGACTTAGGAAAAAAAGACGGCAATCGCTTTCAATCAGTATTAAGGGTTAGCCAGTATCTACACAGAACAAGCTGTGTGCTGGAAACAACACACCATGCTGGTCAAGGATTTATTTTGCGCCAGTCACAAGGAGTCGTTGAGCAGTCGGGGCTAATTAATGAGCTAGATTGGTCTTCCCGGTCACTTCCTTTTAAGGTAATTTTCCCCGTTAATCCTTCAGTATTAAAATCATCCTTAGCTAAGGTGTTTCGTGTCCCCTCTCTGCTAGGCATTTGTCCCTGTTCAAGCTGTTGTACGATAGCTTCAACTAACATTTTTGTGGCATCATAAGCCATGGCCATTTGCCAATTGAGCTTCGGCTTAGTTGACCAAGGTAGTGGTTTCTGGTCAACAAAATCAGCCAGTTTTTTACTCTCTTCATCAGAGGGATACCAAGGTATAGCTATTACCATCTTTTCTAGAGATTCCCTGCCAATGGTATCGACAAGTTCTAAAACTTCGTCATTAAACAGTGGGTTGTTCCCAGCTATCAAAAACGTCCCCCGATTTTCCTTAATAATTTGAATTTTTTTCTCCTTGCTCTCCGTATCGATAAAAGCATCACTTATAATAACTAAGGCTGTTTTGTCTTTAAGCTGATTAAATTTTTGCTTGAAACTGTCTACATCTAGGTCTATTGGTGATTTCGTTATATTTACCTCAGGCTTTATATTTATACTTGACTGCTTTAATTGCTTAGTAAAATTTTCATAAAAGGATTGTGCTACCAAATCATTATCATGGAAGATTATCACTTGTTGATATCCTTTTTTTTCTAGGTATTTAACTAAGTCTTGAGCTGCGATTTCTGTCGTAGATATAGGTCGAAAAAACCAAGACAAGTCCTGACTCTTATTTTTATCTTGAGCCTTGAAAGCCTCTATCGTAGCCGTACTTGTAGGTGAAATTAGCACTAATTTTTCTAGATAATCATCTAATACATAATAAGTTGCGTGACTCGAATACGGTCCAATAACCCCCATAATTTTTTCCCTACCTACTAATTCTTTAGCTACCTTTAAGGCTTCATCGTCATTGTTAGAATCGTTGGCCATGACAACTATTAATTTAAAAATACCATTGTTTTTATTAAATTCAGCTTGTTGCCAACCTACTCCAGTAAGAATACTTCCACCAAAATCTGGTGGTATTTTATCGCCAAAGCCAGTAGATACAGCAATAGTAAATACATTCTTTGGACTGATAGTGCCGCTTTTTAGTTGATACATGACACGGGCATTATTTAGAGCAATTAAAGTAACTGGATCTTTCTCTTTTTCCCAGGCTTTTTCTAGATAACTAATAGCCTCTTTATAATTACCCTTAGCGAATTCTTCTCTTCCCTTTTCTTCCCCTCGGAGTAGTTGTCCCGATGATGGATAATGGGGAAAATCAAGTTTTTCTCCACAACTTATAAAATGAGGGGTGTTCTTACACGCCGATAATGGATCGGTTATCTCTCTTACATAAAAAATAACCAGAGAAATTATTAATGCTAAAATAAACAAAATGGCGAAATTAAACCATTTATTGAGTTCTATCAACCAGCGACAAAATAGCATTATTCTCTTTTTAGTCCAGCGATAAGATAAATTTATTGTATTTATGATAATTGGTTCTTCGTTACTTGGTATGGTTCGATCAGGGGGCAGAAATCGGCTAAATCTTTATCTGGCAAGAGACTTAATTGATTAGCTCGTTCTAGAT
Source organism: Microcystis sp. M079S1 (assembly GCF_020246425.1). NCBI lineage: Bacteria > Bacillati > Cyanobacteriota > Cyanophyceae > Chroococcales > Microcystaceae > Microcystis > Microcystis sp. M079S1. The sequence goes on along the minus strand of NZ_JADBSZ010000216.1, from coordinate 46 downwards.
TGAAAACAATTGGCAAAAATCGAAGCAATGTCTTTCTATATAAGGG
>NZ_JADBSZ010000215.1:0-9216 GCF_020246425.1 Microcystis sp. M079S1 | reverse complement strand
CTGGGAGTGAGCGGGGGGAAAATTCAGGTACTTTTTCCCTGAAAATTAGGTAATTGACCAGATGAAAATCGGTAAAACCCTACACCCCACACCCCACACCCCACACCCTGCCCCCACGAAAAACTTTTTCAGCAAACCCTATTTATATCGTCATCAGAAAATATAGCAGTTAGCCGTCTATTAGATATTTTAGTACAAATGCTCGGACTTGTGTTCTAAATGTTCCACAAGTGCTTCGCCATCGTTCCGCTTATCTTAATGAGACCCCTGTTTAATACTATTTTTTTACCCTTAAGTATTTCTACTTATTTCTAAAGTTAGATGCTCCCGTATTTTCTTAAATGTATGGTAGAAGCATCTTGCCTTAGTCGGGATTAACCTTCTGTTAACTAAATTAACAGAAGGTTAATTAGATTAAGCTTTAGCTAATTAAATTAAATTGGCCTACCAGGGGTGACAAAAGTTAGTCACTGGTTCGCCCCTTCTTTGCTGTCAATTAATTTCAGCCTTTCTCACAACCATTCCCTAGGGGGGTTAAATTCATGTTTAAACTAGCTTCAGACTTTTTATCTTTAGATTTTCTCCGCCGACAAAATCAGAAAAATAAGCCAGAAAGTCAATTTAACTCTTTGCCAATTTCTCAAATCACGAAAGAGGGTAAAGTTTTAGCGATAATTCTCCGACGAGAGTTTAACCAAGAGGGGATTCATTTCCTAACTCCCGATGATTTTTCCCAACAGTTGGCCTATATGAGACACCCGACGGGAAAAAGTATTATGCCCCACGTTCATAACAAAGTACAACGGGAAGTATTTTTTACCCAGGAAGTCTTAATTATCAAAAGAGGAAAACTGCGGGTAGATTTCTATGATGACGACCAACAATATCTAGAAAGTCATATATTGAGAGATGGGGATGTGGTTTTGTTGATACAAGGTGGCCATGGTTTCCAAGTCTTAGAAGAAGTAGAAATGATTGAAGTAAAACAAGGTCCCTACGTTGGTAATCAGGATAAAACTCGCTTTACAGGAATTGAGGAAACTGTGGTTAAAATGGCGGGAGCAGAGATAGCATGAGTAGCTTTATTCCCGTCAATGAGCCACTACTTGCGGGCAAGGAAAAACAGTATCTTAACGAATGTATTGATAGCGGTTGGATTTCTTCGGAAGGTCCCTTCGTTCAGAAGTTTGAAGAAAATTTTGCCCTCGCTGTTGGGCGAAAGTATGCCGTTTCCGTGTGCAATGGTTCTATGGCCTTAGAAGCGGCCATCGTCGCTTTAGGAATTGGTTCGGGGGATGAAGTGATTCTCCCCACTTTTACCATCATTTCCTGCGGAGCTGCCATTGTCAAAGCCGGGGCGATTCCCGTGGTCGTGGACTGCGAAGCGCAGACTTGGAACATGGATATCGGGCAGATAGAGGCAAAAATCACGCCCCGCACTAAAGCGATAATGGTGGTTCATATCTACGGATTACCGGTGGCAATGACTCCAGTTTTAGAATTAGCTCAAAAATACGGTTTAAAAATTATTGAAGATGCGGCGGAAATGCACGGTCAAACCTATCAAGGTAAACCCTGTGGTAGTTTCGGTGATATCAGCATCTTTAGTTTCTATTCCAACAAACATATTACCACCGGAGAAGGGGGCATGATTGTCACCAACCAAGAGGATATTTTTGAGCGTTGTCGTTCCCTGAGAAATTTATATTTTCAGCCCCAACGACGTTTTATTCACGAAGAACTGGGCTGGAATCTGAGGATGACTAATCTGCAAGCGGCAGTGGGTTTAGCACAATTAGAACAGCTAGAAACTTTTGTCCAGCGCAAGAGAAAAATGGGCAGACGCTACAGGGAATTATTGCAAAATATCCCCTGTCTAGAATTGCCTCTACCTCAAACTGATTATGCCGAAAATATTTATTGGGTTTATGGTGTTGTTCTCAAAGATGAGGTTAACTTTGATGCTATGGAAGCGATGAAACGCCTCAAAGAACATCAGATTGGTACGCGTCCTTTTTTCTGGTGTATGCACGAACAACCGGTATTTCACAAAATGGGATTATTGCAAAATGTTTCCTGTCCCGTGGCTGAAAGACTGGCGCGCAGGGGTTTTTATCTGCCTAGCGGTTTAGCTCTCACGGACGAGCAAATTGAGCGAGTGGCCCAAGCAGTTCGGCAAGTTTTTGCTGAGGCTGAGTAGGGATGAAAAATTGATGAAAATTTTTTGAATAAAAACCGACTTTTATGATAATTGGCACGGAGTTTTTATCTTGGGTAGTAATTGCCTCTGGCTGCTTTTATTCCCTATATCTATGTATTTCAGTTCCCAAGGATGTTTTTTTTAATGGCGATGGGGCGCTGAAAGCTTTACTAGCTCGTCAGCTAAGTAGTGGTCAATGGCGATTTGACTTAGTTGAGCGCGCAGAAGCTTGGGTTACTCGTCTTTGGCAAGAGGGTTTATACAGTTATCGCCCCCCTTTTGTTTACTACTTAAATCAACGTTATTATATCTCCTTTCCTTTTCCATTCTCTTTGCTAACTTCCCTTTTTTATAAACTTTGGGGTTATCGTGGGTTTTACTTGATTCCCCTCCTATCAATTTGGGTATTGTGGCTCAGTTTTTCGAGAGCAATTCCCGCTTTTTCGCTAGACAGTTGGGGTGGTCTTTTGGGATTAGTTATTTTGATTTTTGCTTCTCCCTTAACTCTATACAGTGCCATATATTGTGAACATACCCTCGCTGTTACTTTAGGATTTTTGGGAATTGTTATCGCTTTTTTTCTACCCGATACAGCTAATAGTGGCTGGCTGCCCAATTTATTAGGCGGATTTCTAGTGGGTTTATCAGTATGGTTCCGCTCCGAATGTCTGGCCCTAGTGGCAACTTTAACTTTATTAGTTTTCTTGGGTTTAACTCCAGAACAAACCTCAATTTTTGCTTGGTATTCAACCGAGCAAAATCTTAATGTTTATGATTTTCTGCTAACTAATCGAATAGCTTTTAGTTTTGTACTAGGTATGATTGTTAGTGTGTTTTTACTGTGGTTGTGCAATAAGTTAATTTATAATCGTTTTCTAGGAGTTCACGCTCTGTTAGTCCTTGAGGAGTTTTCTTGGAAAAAACGTATTCAAGAAGCCCTGACCAGTTTTTATCAGTTAAATAGCTCTTTTTTGCTGCATTTTCCTATCTGTATAATTCCCCTAGCTTACTTGCTCACTTGGAGCGGCCAACAATTGAATGTTGCCAAGGATATTCCCGTAACTTTAATTAGTATAATGGCGATTATCATCTTGGCTATTCTCGTCAATCTTCGCCAGCAAGGAATGGTCAAAACCAAGGCGTTAGTCAAGGACAATATCATTTACTTTCTGATACTTTTAGCTAGTTGTTATCTATTTGACATCGCCAATATATCTCTAGATAAACCAATGCTTTTTGTCTATGCTCTCTATTTTATCTACACAGTAGGGGTGTCTTGTTTAGTCGATATTGCCCCGGGAGAAGTCATGGTGGGAGGTAAACAATGGGGACCGAGATATTTATTGCCTCTTATCCCCTTTGTTACCTTATTAACGGTGGAACAAGTAAAAATTCTAGGAGCGAACCAAGAAGTTTTACTAGCCAAGGGAAGCTTGGTTTTACTGTTAATCTTACTGGCAATAGCTGTCTATAAAAACATTTATCAAGGTGGAGAATTTTTCTATAAAACCCATCAGGGGATAGCACCAGCTATCAAAAGCATAGAAGAGAATCCTAATTCTATTGTTGTCTTTTCTCATCAATATGCGGCACAAGTTTTAGGTTTTGGTCTGGAGAAACAAAAAACTTTCTTCCGCGTGGAAGATAGTCAAGCCATGGTTAAACTATGCCAAGAATTAGTCAGTCAAGGATTGTCTAGTTTTCCCTACGTTTGCTATCCCTATCGCTCTTGTCAACTCTTACAATCCCCACCGGAAGAAATGGAATTTAGCCAAGATGGACAAAAGTTTCAAATTGGCATAAATCGCTCTGGAATCATTGGTAAGTATCCTTTCTATGAAATAGTTATATCTGCTTCTGAGACAGGTTTACTAGCCCAAAAATCTGAGGATAAGCCCACAATTACTCCAGCAGCTAATGATTTAGTCTGTACGATTTTACCCACTTATAACGAGCGAGATAATATTAGTCAATTAATTGAACGTTTACTAGCTAGTGTTCCTAGTCCTTATTTAGTGCTAGTGGTGGATGATAATTCTCCCGATGAAACTTGGCAGATAGTAGAAGATTTAGCCAAACAATATCCCACTCCTCCCCAAGATTCGCAATTCCAATCGGGGGTAATTTTGTGTCGCAGAATCGACGAGAAAGGGTTAACTTCGGCTCTACAGAGAGGTATTGACGACGCAATTAATCTGTATGGGGCTAAAATTATTACTTGGATGGATTGTGATTTGTCTATGCCTCCAGAAGATGTGCCGCAATTAATCACACCGATTCGAGCTAAAAAAGCTGATATGGCCGTAGGTTCTCGTTGGATTCCGGGGGGTGATGATGTTGCCCACGGAGTGATGGCCCGGATGTTAAGCTGGATTATTAATCGCATGGCCATCGTGATGCTAGGCAATCAAGTTCACGACTATACCAGTGGTTTTATTGCCGTTCGTTCTCAGGTTTTAGAAAAAATTCGCTTAAAGGGAGATTATGGAGAATACTGCATTGATTTATTAACCCGTGCCAATCGTTTAGGTTATAAGTTAGTGGAAGTTCCTTATCTTTGCGTTCCCCGCATTTATGGTGAGAGTAAAACTGGAATTAATCTCTGGGATTATTTGTCAAAAGGACGGAAATATGTGGTCACTATTTGGCAATTGTGGCAAGAAAGATAAGACAAGCATCTCTTTTTTTAACTAGAATTAGTGATTCTGTAGTTATCCTCTAATTGTTCAACTCTAGGAGCTAAAGTTATGAAGAAAATGTTTACTTTTTGGCCTTGGTTAGCTACCGTTGGTGTGGCCTGGTCTTTGGGGTTTTTTTATAACGTACACTACGGGGGTGAATTAAAGTGGCTCCTACAAATGTACGAACAAAAAGTATCTTTTGCCAAGCAGATAGATGCACCGAGACGAATAATTTTTGCGGGGGGGTCGGGAGTACAATATAGTATTAACTCTCAATTCCTCGAACAGGAGCTAAAAATCCCAGTTTTTAACTTTGGTTTACAGGGAGATTTGGGATTAAATGTCATCTGCCCAATTATTTTAGAGCAGGTACGTCCGGGGGATATAGTAGTTCTCATTCCTGAATATTTGATGTTACTGGATGATGATGGTATTGGTTATGGTGATGGTTTATTTGGTTCGGTTCCCTTTAGTGTTGCTATTGGAAAACCGGGTTTAGGAAATATACCCTTAGAACAATTAGTTTCCGAGACTTGGTTAATGGGAGTTCCTAGTTTACGCGCTATAGTAAAAACTGCTGTTGATGTTATGCAAACAGGAAAAGCTAGGGGTTATTTATCAGATCCAATCACAGAAAAAGGAGATCCTACCGTAGTCAAAAAGCGTACAGGTAAATGGTGGGCTAGAACATTCGATCAACCTATTTCTCAATACTCCCTCAAACGCATCGCTCAATTTCAAGAGGAGTTAAAAGCTAAAGGTGCTGATTTAGTAGTTTCTCTCTCTTGGGTTTATGCTAAGACGGATGAAACTACTGTAAAAAATGTTAAAAAAACTATTGAAGAATTGTCTAATATAGTACCTTTAATCTACAATCCAAAAACTCTTAATCTGCAAACAGATTCTAGTTTATTTGCCGATACCCATGAGCATTTATTACCGGAAGCAAGAATAAGACGCTCTAGGGAACTGGTGCAACAACTGCGTCCTATAATTCAGGGAAAAACTACTCAAAATCATCGAATTATTTCTATTCTCAATCGATAATTGAAAATTAGATAAAACTTTTGTACTAGCAGTAATTTGGGATGGAGATAGCAGGGAATTGATTTAACCGGCAAAATTACCGTAAATTTCCCTGAATTTATTCAATTTTATTTTTTGGAATTGTTCTTCCTTCAATAAAGGTTCTTTTCCTCTCGGATGTTCCTGACTCTTTTTCTTGAGATTTTAACTCCTTCTTTTCCTAATTCGTTAAAGCTTTTGATAATTTGGGTTCTTCGGTTTGTGTTATGCAATGGACGGGAGTTATAAGGGGTGAAACCCTTATATAGAAAGACATTGCTTCGATTTTTGCCAATTGTTTTCAATCTAGAACGAGCTAATCAATTAAGTCTTTTGCCAGATAAGGATTTAGCCGATTTTTGCCCCCTGATCGAACCATACCAAGTAACGAAGAACCATAATTTTAAAACTATATTGATGATCTAATCCGAGAGCTACTGCCGCATTTTTGATTGTCGATCCTCAAGATATTTTACCTAACCAGTGCCATCTTTTTGTTGCCACCGAATCTTGACTTGCTTTATATCTATCTTTCATTTGCTCTGAACTTGGATGTGCGGCTAAGTAGGCTTTTTTGGGCATTTTATCTCCTCGTCCTTACTCTTCTTATGATACTAAATCCGGTTATTAAAGACTGATTATTTATTCCTCCTGTTGCCTCTTGCCTTTTGCCTTTTGCCTGTCCTAATAAGTAGCCTATACTCAACGGATTTAGTATGATAACAGGATTTGCTATTACCCCTCGCTCAAATTTGTGCTACTATGGAAGGTAATATCGAGGATTTAATTTCTTGGCCTCCTAGTGCTAATCATTGGGTAAAACCCTTATAATTACTAGAATATGAAGATAAGCTGAAAGATTCCCCGTTTGCAATTATTATGTATGAATAATGTTATTGACCATGATCGTTTATTTAAGGAATTAATTGCGACTTTTTTTGTTGAATTTATTCAGTTGTTTTTTCCTGAGATTATTAATTATTTAGAGCCTAATCAGATCACATTTTTAGACAAAGAAGTCTTTACCGATGTCACGGAAGGAGAAAAGTATGAAAGTGATTTAGTCGCCCAAGTGCAATTTCGAGGACAATCATCATTTTTCTTAATTCATCTAGAAGCACAGTCTAGCTCTCAACCGGAATTTAATCGGCGAATGTTTACTTATTTCGCTCGTCTGCATCAAAAATTTGCCTTACCAGTTTATCCGATTGTCATATTCTCCTATGATCGTCCGCAAAAAGAAGCAATTCGTCAATACAAAATTGAGTTTCCTGACTTAAAAGTGTTAGAATTTAACTATCAAGTTGTCCAGTTAAATCGCTTGCATTGGCGAGATTTTCTCAATCAAGCTAATCCCGTCGCCGCCGCTTTGATGGCCAAGATGAAAATTGCCCCTCGGGATAGAGCAAAAGTTAAGGCACAATGTCTAAGATTATTGGTAACATTAAGATTAGATGCCGCTAGAATGCAATTGATTTCAGGCTTTGTCGATACCTATCTCAATCTCAACTCGTTCGAGGAGATAGAATTTCAACAGGAGATTAGCACATTTATTCAACCCGAACAGGAGGGAGTTATGCAGATTACCACCAGTTGGATGCGCCGCGGTTTAGAACAGGGTTTAGAACAGGGTTTAGAACGGGGTTTAGAACGGGGTTTAGAACAGGGTTTAGCAAGAGAAAGAAATCTAATTGTTCGTCTGATTAAACGTAAGTTAGGAGATATTGATGTGGATATAGAGAGTCGGATTATGACCTTGAATATTGATGATCTGGAACGAGCGGGGGAAGCTTTATTGGATTTTTCGACATGGGAGGATTTAACTAATTGGTTAAATGCTTTAGATGCTTAGTATTTTTCTCTTAAAATTCACAGAAGGCTATTGATGTTATGGGTGTAACTTTTGAAAATGCCATCCAACAAACTCAAGATTTACTAAGTCAAATTGAGTTTTTAGATGCCAATGTAATCACTGAAAAACTTACTGATCTAGTCTCAACAGAAAATGGAGCTAGAGGTTTTTTTGTTACTTACTTAACCAGCGATTTATCCTATAGTGAATATCCTAGTTTAGAAGTAATCACTGCTTTAAAAACTTCCCCGATATTTGTCAATGAATTATTAGTCAAAAATCTGGCTATGTCCACGGCAATGGTTATCTATCATCGCGGTCAAGGGGACGAAGAAAACGCCCAAGGTTCTGAGAAAGTCCAAGAAAAAACTGGTCAACTAATTAAGCAGTTATTATCGCCTGCCTTGGAGGAAAAATTACAACAATTAGCCACCAGTTTAAACGCGGGACAAGGAGAATATCAAGCCTTTCTAGAGCGCTGGGGATATGACGATTGCCAACGTCAAGCGATCGCAGAAATCATTCAACCTTTTCTTTAGTAACTAGGGGCTGCTGAAAAAGTTTGTTGGTGGGAGCCTGGTGTGGGGTGTGGGGTGTGACCGATTTTCAGGGAAAAAGTAGCTGAATTTTCCCCCCGATCACTCCAATGTCCGACACTTTTTGATGTCCAAAAAGTCCAAAAGTCTTATCCAACAAGGTTTTTGGATTTATTCAGCCGGACTTCGGTATTTCTGAGTCAACTTCCGGGAGGTAAAACCCCAAGCCGATGATGGGATTTGAACCCACGACCAATTGATTACGAATCAACTACTCTACCACTGAGCTACATCGGCACATTGCCAATTCCCGATTATATCACGGACAATAGATACACAGCTAGAAAATTTTTTTTATGAGCAAATCCCCTCGACTCGATCCCCAAAAATACGCCCGCTTGAAAGCGGAAGCGGCCAATCCCTACCGAGGTCTGCGGCAGTTTCTCTATCTCGGTTTAGGGGCATCCGGTTTTATCGGTGCGGTGGTTTTTCTGGCCCAATTAGCGGCAGCAAGGGACGTAGCCACCGCTTTACCCAATTTTGCCCTACAAATTGGTGTGGTGGCCCTGATGATTTGGTTATTTCGTCGGGAAAAAAAAGCTGGCGGTTGAGGGAGTAGCCACCGATAGCCAAAACGGTCTCTTTCCCTGGAGAATAAAAGTTAACATTAACTCCCATCTTTCTGTGTTATGATCGAGGCGAGAGTCAAGATTGGTGTTCAAGTTCGTTTTCAGTATTAACTCGGTAAGTCTTTTACTTTAGTATTGTTCGGCTTCTCCCTGAATTTTGTGTCTCCACACCGTTTCGAGTATTGATCGAGGATTCAAGTATTATGTCTATTTTTGTTGGTAATCTCTCTTACGAGATTTCCCAAGAAGATCT
>NZ_JADBSZ010000214.1:0-2777 GCF_020246425.1 Microcystis sp. M079S1 | reverse complement strand
TCCCAGAACTGGTACTTTTTGATTGACAAAAAGTCTAAAAGTTTTACCCAACAAGGTTTTTAGATTTATTCAGCAAGCCCTAAATAGAGCATTTAATTGATTAATGCTCATTCTTAATTCTCCTGACTACTGACTACTGGCTCCTGACTCTTAACCCCACCAATAAACTTTTTCAGCAGACCCTAGTTAGAGCTTGAATTGCTTTTCTAGCAAAGACACGAACCAACTTCTAGGTAAAAAACGGGGCAGATTGACGATAATTTTATTAGCAAATTTACCGGCTACCACGTTGGGGCGTTTGTTGGCCAAGGCAGTTAAAGCCTCTTGTACCACCACTTCTGCCGAATCTAACTGGCCGTTTTTGCCCATAAAGGCACTGGGAAATCGGGCCACCTCAAAAAAATTCGATTCCGTCGGACCGGGGCAAAGAGCGAGGATTTCAACGCCTTTGTCTTTATTTTCTGCCCAGAGAGACTCGCTAAAGCTGAGGACAAAGGCTTTTGTCGCCGCATAGACGGAAAGATAGGGCAGCGGTTGAAACCCGGCAATGGAAGCAACATTGATAATTGCCCCCCCAGTGCGAGCAAGCATGGGACGGAGAAAATAGTGGCTTAATTCCACCAATACCAGATTATTTAACTGGATCATTTCTAACTGTCGGGCTAAATCCCGCTCGCTAAAAGCGCCATAATCACCAAAACCGGCATTATTTACCAGTAAATCAACGTTGATTCCTTTTTGGTTCACCGTATCATATACTAGCTTTCCCGCCCCAGCAACGGTCAGATCTTGAACGATAACTGTCACTTTTACCCCGTATTGTTCCTCTAAGTCCGCTGCTAATTGTTCTAGTTTATCTCTGGATCTAGCGACTAAAATTAGCTCCATTTGCCGTTGGGCAAGTTGACGGGCAAAGACGACGCCGATACCGGTGGAAGCACCGGTAATGAGGGCTGTTTTCATAGAAGATCAATCAAAAATAGCTTTTTTGCAGGAATTGTACCACAATTACCCTTCCATTTACAGTTCTTAACTTGGCGGTCAAGGCATTTTTTCAACTCAGAATATATGTTAGGCTAGAAATAGAACAAAGGTCGAGGGAGGTGCAGAAATGACAGTTATAAGCTTCACTGATCAAGATATTGCCAAATATACCGCCGCTGATATTGCTTCTTTGGCCGAACGACTAGAAAAAGATGAGTATAGTAACCCCTTCGAGGCTTTGCGGGATTGGCACCTGTTGCGAGCGATCGCTTTTCAAAGGCAGGAATTAGCCGAACCTTATCTTTATCTGTTGGATCTAGAAGCCTACGATGAGGCTTAAAGTGGCTTAGTTAAACAAAACTTAACACAAATTACTGGGGGTGTGAGACTAGCACACCCATTATTTTTGATTATGGTATTCTCCGGCTGAAAAAAGCCCCTAGCTTTTTGCCCCTTCTTTCCCTACTATCAATAACAAAGTATTTTTAGGCGATCGACTAAATTATGGGCAAACAATACAACGTTTATGGGATCGGTAACGCGCTCGTCGATATGGAATTTCAAGTCTCTCCTGAATTACTGCAAGAATTGGGCATCGATAAAGGAGTGATGACGCTGGTGGACGAAAATCGTCAAACCCAGTTGATGGAAAAATTGGCTTTTGATTGTAAACGCAGCGGTGGCGGATCGGCGGCGAATACCCTAGTAGCGATCGCTCAGTTGGGGGGTAGAGGTTTCTATTCCTGTAAAGTGGGCAATGACGAATTAGGTAAGTTTTATCTGCAAGATCTGCGCGCCTGTGGTTTGCATACCAATGAACATGGCGGCGAAAAAGAGGTGGGAATCACGGGAAAATGTCTAGTTTTTGTGACTCCCGATGCCGATCGCACCATGAATACTTTTCTCGGCATCACTGGGGAAATTTCCGAACGGGAATTAGTACCTTCAGCGATCGCTAATGCCGATTATCTCTATCTCGAAGGTTATCTCGTCACCTCTCCCACTGCCAAAGCTGCCGCTATTAAAGGGCGAGAAATTGCTCAGGCTGCTGGAGTGAAAACCGCTTTATCCCTGTCGGATCCCAATATGGCGATCTTCTTCCGGGAGGGATTACTGGAAATGATCGGAACGGGGTTAGATTTAGTTTTCGCTAATGAGTCGGAAGCTTTGACTATTTCCGGCAGCGAGGAAATTGAGTCAGCGATCGCCTATTTTAAAACCATTGCCAAAGGATTCGCTATCACCCGGGGTGCCAGTGGTTCTTTGATCTATGATGGCGAAAATCTCCTGGAAATTGACCCCCATCCCGTACAGGCGATCGATACCGTCGGCGCGGGGGATATGTACGCGGGGGCTTTTCTCTACGGTATTACCCACGGTATGGGTTACAAAGGAGCAGGAAATCTCGCTTCTCTAGCGGCTGCCCGGGTGGTTTCTACTTTTGGGGCGCGTTTACAAACCGAGGAAATTCAATCCCTGCGCGATTTGATCGTTTTGGGATAGGTTTTGTCAGTGATCAGCTTTCAGTCAGTAGTCAGGTTTTTTCTCCCTGCTCCCTGCTCATAGACAGTCTTAACGAGTAATTTAGATAGGGTTGGCTGAATAAATTTGAAATGTAGGCAAAGTAAGGGTTTTGGGGCTTTTCTCGCGAAACAGGTGCAAGATTTTGAGAGAATCGTCGTTCAAAACCTTGCGTCTTCATCGGCCCGCGTCCTGTAGGGGCGAAGCATTCGGGCAATAACCTATCGGTGAAAACGTAGATTTTCTATCCGAATGCTTCGCCCGTACTTATT
>NZ_JADBSZ010000213.1:0-3345 GCF_020246425.1 Microcystis sp. M079S1 | reverse complement strand
TTAACTTTAAACTCTAAGACAAACATTTTACGCAGGGGGGACTTAGACAAAATCAGTATAGCACAATAAAAGTTAAGTTAACAAGATATAGTTTAAAAAGCCGTCCTAAAAGGACGGGGCTTTAACCCAAAATTTCGGTAACGATATGGGTCAACTTTCCGTATATCACCCCATTTAAGCGCAATCGCCAGAAGTTTTCCCTATATCACCCCCAAAAGCGCGTTAGCCAGATCAGCATCTTGCCAAAAACCTTGTTTAACTAAATTCCTGACAATTTAGGCCTATTCTAGCGATGATTCCTATATCTGACCGCACCTCTTGATAAAAACTGACAATTATTCGACCTTTAGCGATCGCTATCGGGGGATAATTGTTTTTTGTCACAGCAGTATGGAGCAGCCTAACTGATGGCTATATTTCCAGATTATCGCCCGCAGCAAACCAATCTTGAGCGAGAAATCGAGGGGTGCATCCATTGATGGATAAGGGTTTTTTGCTATTGCAGTAGATATGTATGAGGTCAGTTCAGGTTGATAAGAAAGGCTGTAATAGACAAAAATAGTCAAAATATTTATAATAGAAGATTGGACTAAAATTTTCTGTGACTTGCCCATGTTATTGTCTTGCGCCACCGGTAGCGAACAGTTTTTAGGTAGTGAAGCGATCACCACTTACGCCACAGCTAAGGCCGTGATCCTGCCGATTCCCTACGAGGCCACCACCACCTATCGCAAGGGTTGTGAAACTGGACCGGCGGCGGTGATTACTGCTTCCCAACAATTGGAAGCTTATGACGAGGAACTTAAGCGGGAAACCTGTTTAGAAGTGGGCATCTATACCCATGGTGCGATCGCCGACACCCGTCAGCAACCGCAATTGTCCGCCGAGGAGATGTTAGCCGTCACCACAGCTACAGTTTCTCGTTTAATTGCCGATGATAAATTTGTCGTCGCCGTCGGGGGTGAACACGCTATCACCACGGGAGTAGTACAAGCTTATCGACAGGCTTTATCGGACCCTTTTACTGTGGTTCAAATTGATGCCCATGGCGATATGCGTTTTGAGTACGAAGGCTCCCACCATAACCACGCCTGCGTGATGCGTCGGGTGTTAGAAATGGGTTTACCGACCTTACCCGTGGGAATTCGGGCTATTTGTCGGGAAGAAGCGGAATTAATCGCTAAGCAGCAGATTCCTGTGATTTGGGATCGAGATATCGCCGGTGATCCGAATTGGATCGAAAAAGCGATCGCCAAAATTAGCACCGAGAAGGTATTTTTAACCATAGACGTGGATGGCATTGATCCCGCTTTAATTCCGGGGGTGGGAACACCTGAACCGGGGGGGTTAAGTTGGCATCAAACCCTAGTCTTTCTCCGTCGTCTTTTCCAAACTCATCAGGTGATTGGCTGCGATGTGATGGAATTGGCCCCGATTAGTGATTCGGTGGTCTCGGAATTTACCACTGCCAAGTTAATTTATAAGTTAATTGGCTATCAATTTACTGCCTAGGGGCTTGCTTAATTAGAAGCAATCGTGTTATAGTAGCAATTCGTGCGGACGTATAGCTCAGTTGGTTAGAGTACATCGTTGACATCGATGGGGTCACTGGTTCGAATCCAGTTACGTCCATAAATTATCTGCCCTAGTCCCGGTCATAACCTTCATTTCTAATGATAGGATGAACGATCGAAGCTCTCCAGAGAAACCCTATGACTAGCTTACTGCGCGACTTTTGGTATGTGGCCACACCGGCAAATAAACTGAAACCCGGTCAGCTAATGGCCAAAAAAATGCTAGGTGAACCGATTGTTGTCGGCAGGAGAGAGGATGGAGAAGTGTTCGCATTGCGGGATATTTGCCCCCATCGTGGCATTCCGCTGCACCATGGCTGGATTGAAGGAGATGGGGTGTACTGTTGCTATCATGGCTGGAAATTTAATACTAGCGATGGAGTTTGTTCTGAGATCCCCTCATTAACGGAACACGATCGCCTTGATATTAGCAGAATTTGTGTCACCAGTTATCCCTGTCGCGAAATACAAGGTCATATCTGGGTGTTTATTCCGGCAGACTCAAAAAGAGAAATTAATCGAGAAAATCTGCCTCCTGTGCCGACTATTAGCGATTTTGGCAAACTTACCCCCAAAATAGCCGAAACTATCACTTTTGACTGCAATATTGACCATGCAGTGGTGGGATTGATGGATCCGGCCCACGGTCCCTACGTTCATACTTCTTGGTGGTGGCGCAGCGGTCCGCGCCAATTTCGGGTCAAAGAAAAACAATACGAACCTGTTCCCCTCGGTTTTCGTCTTGCTCCCTATGATATGCCTGTGAGTGCGAAACCTTATAAAATTTTGGGTAATAAAGTATCGATTGAAATTGTTTTTGAATTGCCCTCGGTGCGTACAGAAATACTACGGGGTGATCGCCATTTGGCCTGTGCTTTTACGGCAATTACTCCCATCGATGAAAATCACTGCGAAGTCCATCAAAGTTTATACTATACGATTCCTTGGTTGGCATTTTTAACCCCTCTTTTGCGTTATTTAACTCGACAATTTCTTAAACAGGATCGCGATGTGGTGATTAAACAACAGGAAGGACTTAGTTATCATCCAGCTTTGATGTTAATTGATGATGCCGATACCCAGGCCAAATGGTATTATCGCCTCAAACAAGAATACGAGAAATGTCAAGCAGAAAAACGGGATTTTGTCAACCCCATTAAAGCACAAATTTTACGGTGGCGTAGTTAGAATTAAGTAGGGTTTGCTGAAAAAGCTTTTCGGTGGTGGCAGGGTGTGGGGTGTGGGGTGTGGGGTTTTATCGATTTTCAGGTGGTCAACTACCTAATTTTCAGGGAAAAAGTACCGGAATTTTCCCCCCGATCCCCGCAATGGCTGGCACTTTTTGAGGGGAAAAAAGTCCAAAAGTCTTATCCAACAAGGTTTTTAGATTTATTCAGCAGACCCTAAGTAGCTGGTTATAAGCTAAACGGCTTTTACTTCGGATCACCGATATAGACTCCAAAAGGGTTATAGCTGTTGGATCATGCAGGTTAAGCGCCGTTTAGCTTAATTAGGGTCTGCTGAAAAAGTTTTTCCTGGGGGTAGGAGTCAGGAGTCAGGAGTCAGGTGTCAGGAGTTTCAGGCTTTGTTGCCCTTGTTTTTTGTACCAAGCGATGTACCACAAGAAGGATAATGCAAGGTTTTTGAAAGTCCTGATCCTATTTTCTTGCACTAACATCGGACTTTAACAGGTCAAAAGCCTTATTTTAAAAGGGTTTTACCATTATTCAGCAAGCCCTATTTAAATTAAAAATGAATTTTAGGTTCGATC
>NZ_JADBSZ010000212.1:0-7113 GCF_020246425.1 Microcystis sp. M079S1 | reverse complement strand
TTTTCTCTTTCTCGCTCCATACCCCTTTTAATGCTATACATTCTCATTAACCCTTTTAACCTTTGAATTAATTTTAGTTATTATGTACTACTTTAATAGCTTTTTTGATCTGTGACAGTTGAGGGTGCGGAATGTGGGATGGATCAGAAAAAATATCTACCTACTCGATCAGCCGCTAATTTTGGAAAGTTTTTGATCATTGCTATTTTATTAATCGGAATTGGCCTACGATTTTTCAATTTAGAGCAAAAAGTCTATAGTGCCGATGAAGTGCGAAGAATTATGCGTTCCTCAGGATATACAAGTCAACAAGTGCGAGAGCAAGCTTTTATAGGAGATATTATTGAAGTTGAAGAGTTGCAGCGTTTCCAATATCCGCATCTTGAAACATCTCTGAATGATACAATGCAGGCCTTAATGGGTAATCCTGAGCATCCCCCACTCTATAATTTGTTGAACCGCTTTTGGATGCAGGCATTTCCTTGGACAAATTCAGCTAGAACTTTCTCGATTTTCTTAAGCATCCTAGCCATTCCCTCCCTTTATTGGTTGTGCGTAGAATTGTTTGATTCTTCCTTAACCGGCTGGATAGCAATCGCTTTATTCGCTGTTTCTCCCTTTCAGATACTTTCGGCACAAAACGCTACCCAATATAGTTTCTGGACGCTGACAATTCTTTTATCAGGAATTGCTCTTTTACGAGCAAACCGTAAAAATACGGCGCAGAGTTGGCTATGGTACAGCTTGAGTCTCTCCCTAACTTTTTATGCTCATTTATTCTCCTATTCCCTAGCCATCGCCCAAGCTTTATATGTGATTATTCTGGAAAGGTTTAAAATTACCAAAACATTGATTAATTACGTCTTGGCAGGATTGGGTAGTATAGTTTTATTTAGCCCTTGGCTATTCGTGATTTTTACCAACCTAGACAAAATTGAGCGCAATACCCAATACTATCGACAGTTTAAGACTAATATCATCGAAATATCTCAAACCTTATTTCGTCATACTGGTCATGTATTTGTGGATTTCTTTCACCGCCAAGGCAGATTAGAATCGGCTTTTCATCTATTAATTTTATTATTAGCGATCTATTCTCTTTACCATCTCATCCGATACACTTCGCCGAAAGTTTGGTTATTCCTAATAACTTTGATTGTTGTTCCTACACTGTTTCAAATTGTACCTGATTTATTAAAACCATCGATCCGCTCCCTACAAGCCAGATATTATCTACCGGTTTTTCTGGGAATACAGATTGCTATATCGTACCTGATTGCCAGTTATATCGGATCAAAGTCCCCAAAAAATTGGCTGCACTATTTAGGACAACAAATCTTGCTAATTTTCCTGCTACTAGGTATAATATCCGGTGTATTTCTCGGGTTAACTCCTGATGGGGCTTTAGATGATCAACGAGGTACAGCCAGTGGAGCTAATCTAGAAATCGCCCCTGTTTTAAACTCCATGACCAAGCCGATAGTTATCAGCGATAATACCCCTAGTTTCTTTTTGGCATTATCCTATTTAGTTAACGATCAAGTTAAGTTTCAATTATTTCAGGATGGCGATGTGGAATCCTGGCGGCAAAAACTCAATCTCAAGGAATTAGCCCAAAACTACAGTAACATCGTCGTGGCACATCCCGAAGAAGATTTTGTTAACTTTTTAAATGAGCAGTACCCAATTCGTACAGAAAAATTAGCAGGGGCGCTAATAGAAATTAAACTCCAATAGCAGAGAAAAACTGTCTAACTTTGACCACAACAGCGATCGATTCCTAAACTATCTAAAATTAAATCACTGACGGCGTTAGCGATGGCAAATTCACTGTAAAAACTTTCGCGGAAATCAAAAGCTTGCATCTCGGTAACGATCGCAATCACCAAGTTACCGAGATCGTTTTCCCCTTCCAAACGCTGACGCAGAAAAATTTGACTAGCACGTTCAGCGATAGTTTCATTAATAGCTTCGGGAATAAATTCTGCATCTAACCAACGATGCAAAGCGGTGCGCAGCCAAGTTTGTTCCTGTTGGGGATTTTCGATCGGTGGTAAAGTAATGGGCGGAATTGGTGGGGGATGATCAGGCATAATTAGAGAATGATCAGGCTACGAGACTGAATTCTTGGGGGGAGTCGTGGATACCGCCTCTATTATACAAGGATACGCACGCGGTTACTTTCTCATGGCCGATGAGGGAGGGCGATTGGATTGGTATTCTAGTAAAAATCGCGCTCTTATCCCTCTCGATCGGCGTTTTAGGTATCCCCAGTCCCTAAAACGAGTTTTGAATCAAAATCGCTTTACCGTGGCTATTAACCGCGATTTTGCTGGGGTTTGTGCCGGTTGCGCCGATCGCTCGCTGACTTGGATTTCCCCGGAGTTAATCCAAATCTATCAGCAATTACACCAGGCCGGTTGGGCTTACAGTTTCGAGACTTGGCAAGGGGATCAATTAGCGGGAGGGATTTTAGGTTTGGCCATTGGCGGGGTTTTTATCGGGGAATCGATGTTCTATAAAATTCCCGATGGTTCTAAGGTAGCCATGGTCAAGTTAGTCGAACACCTCAGAGAACGGGATTTCTGTCTATTTGATGCCCAAATGCAAAATCCCCATCTGGCTAGATTTGGGGCCTATACTATCTCCGAAAAAGAATATCATCCCCTACTTGAAGGAGCTCTGTTGAAGCATTGCCATTTTGTTTAAGTAGGGTTGGCTGAATAATGGTAAAACCCTTTTAAAATAAGGCTTTTGACCTGTTAAAATCCGATGTTCATGCTGCGAAAATCGGATTGGGACCATCAAAAACCTTGCATTATACTTAATGTAGTACATGAGTTGGTACAAAAAAAGAGAGGGCAACAAAGCCTGAAACTCCCGACTCCTGACTCCTGACTCCTGACTCCTAACCCCACCAACAAACTTTTTCAGCAAACCCTAAGTAGGGCTTGCTGAATAAATCTAAAAACCTTGTTGGATAAGAATTTTAGACTTTTTTCCCATCAAAAAGTGCCAGACCTTGGGGTGATCGGGGGGAAATTTAGGCACTTTTTCCCTGAAAATTAGGTAATTGACCCCCTGAAAATCGCTAAAACCCTACACCCTACACCCTGCACCCCACACCCTGCCCCCACGAAAAACTTTTTCAGCAAACCCTAAGTATTGTTTCCGATTGTGGCAGTCATCTTAATAGTGAGGTAAGCTAAACGGCTTTTACTTCGGATCACCGATATAGACTCCAAAAGGGTTATAGCTATTGGATCATGCAGGTTAAGCGCCGTTTAGCTTACTAATTTTTCGTTTTGGGTGGCCAGTCGTCACGATTCGGTCGTCAATAGCAAATTAGGTTATACTTCATCTTTAAGAAAAAAGCTGTAAGAATCGACCTCGCAAATGTCTTGACCATGGAACCCGATTCGAGGTATTCTATCAGGGTAGATCAGACAGTAATGAAATTCAGATTTAAATTGGCCATGTTAAACCAGTTAAGAATTCTAATTGTTGATGATAATGAAGTAGATCGGATCGCCGTGCGCCGATTCTTAAGAACATCGGAGATGGCGATAGAAATAACAGAAGCCGCTGACTATGAAGATGCTAAAGAACAGATGTCCAATAATCTTTTCGACTGTATGTTTATCGATTATCTTCTACCCGATCGAGATGGTTTGACTTTGGTGCGGGAAATTCGGCAGCAGGGAGTTAAAATACCCCTAATTGTCTTAACCGGTCACGGAGACGAAGGAATTGCCGTAGATATGATGAAAGCCGGTGCTTCCGATTATATGAGTAAATTTCGTCTTTCTGCCTCGCGCTTAAATCAAGCGATGCGAAACGCCCTACGCATCTATGAAGCGGAACAAGAAGTGACGATTGCCAAACAAGAAAAAGAGCAATTGGCTAGACAAAAAGAAGATTTTGTTTCGAGGATGACCCACGATTTGCGAACTCCCTTAGTGTCTGTCAATCACATATTAGAACTATTTCAAGAAGGTTTATACGGTGAGATTACTCCCGAAATGAGTCGAGTCATTCATGTGATTATTCGCAGTAATAAAAATCTCTTGGAAATGGTTAATAATCTTTTGGAAGTTTATTGTTATGAAAACGGCGAAAAGATACTTAATTTTACTAAATTAAAGATTATCGATATTCTCGAAGAAGTCTGTCAGGAGTTAACTCCCCTTGCCCGAGAAAAAGGACTAGAATTAAGCTTAAATGCCGAAAATGCTGGGGAAATTTTCCTAACTGGCGATCGCTTGGAACTGCGGCGCGTTTTTACCAATCTCATCGGCAATGCGATTAAATTTACCCAAAAGGGTGATGTGAAAATTCATCTCATCCCCGCCACAGAGGAAGATACTTTTGTCACCATTGTCGTCGAGGATACTGGTATAGGCATTTCAGCAGAAGAACTACCCTGGATTTTCGAGCGCCTGTACTCCGGTTCCCCAGACAGTTCCAACAATGGGTTAGGACTTTATCTCTCCCGTCGCATTATCGATGCTCATGGGGGAACTATTGCCGTCACCTCAGAATTAGAACGGGGTAGTAGCGTTTCTGTCCGTTTACCTGTCTAGAAAGATCGATAATAGAAAAAATACTTTCTGCCGATCGGTCACTGTTAATGGCTTCTAATTGGGATATCCTGTTAATACAAGCGGCGCGTCAGGGCAATCTCGCGCGGGTTCAAGCTTTACTGAGTCAGGGGGCAAATGTCAACGCCACCGATGTGCAAAATACTACGGCTTTAATCTATGCCGTGCAGGGGGGTCATAGGGAAATTGTGGCGATTTTGCGAGAATTTGGGGCTGATATCAACAAAAGTAAACAACCTCAAGGTTTAACCCCTCTCATGTTAGCGGCCGCCCTCAATCACAGTCAAATCCTTGCTCAATTAATCGCCGCCGGTGCCAATGTCAATCAGGTTAATCAAGATGGTACACCAGCACTAATGATCGCCGTTTATAAGGGTCATACAGCGATCGCAGAACAGTTATTAACCGCCGGCGCTCGGGTCAATATGCGCGATCAGGATGGAGATACGGCTTTATCTGTAGCGATCAAACAAAATTACGCCGCAATTGTCGGTTTATTGCTCGATAGTGGTGTAGATGACGAAATACGTCAAGAAGCTTGGTTACAGGCTCTCACCGCTAATTGCCCAGAAATCCTCGAATTGTTTATTACCCGTGGTATGCCCCTCGATTCTCCCACTTTATCCCGGGAAACTCCCCTAATTTTGGCTGTAGAGAGGGGAAATCTCGGCAGCGTACAAACTTTACTGCAAGCGGGAGCAAATCCGAATATCAGCACGGAGGAGGGAGAAACTGCCCTGATGCTCGCCGCTGCTGAGGGATATTTCGATATTGTCCGACTTTTACTCGCTCAGGCGGCCAGTGTTGACAATCAAAATCAGGCCGGAGAAACGGCCCTGCATTTAGCCACGATCGAAGGACATTTAGAGATCGTTCAGGCCCTACTACAAGCCGGTGCTTTTGTCAATCACCGCAACCATTTTGGGGATACACCCTTGCTCATCGCCACGGTGCAGGGATACGAAGCGATCGTTTTAGAATTGTTAAAACAGGGAGCGGAGCCTAACCTAACTCAGCAAGGAGAAACACCATTAACTTTGGCTCTACAGCGCCAATTTACGGAAATCTGCCGTTATCTCCTCGACTACGGGGCCAATGCCAACGCCGTTTATCCCGATGGCAAAACCGTCCTTATGAAAGCTTGTGAGGGCAATAATAGTCAATTGGTGCGCTGGTTAATCGATATCGGCGCTGATGTCAATAAACTCGATTTTAGCGGTGCTTCCCCGTTAATGTGGGCCAGTTATCACGGTTGTCTCGACACGGTTAAAGTTTTGTTAGACGGGGGAAAGGTGAACTTAAATCAGAAAAATCAAGGGGGAATGACTGCTTTAATGTTAGCTAAATTTAATCACCATCAGGCGATCGTTTCTTTATTACAACAAGCAGGAGCGATCGAGTAGAAGTGCAAGTTTAGCGATCAGCGATCGCTATTTCCTCTCAATTCTGCGTTACCATGACCACGGTGATATTATCAGAACCGCCAGCTTTTTTGGCCGCTGCCACTAAATTCTCGACAATTTCCTGACAATCGGCACCGGTTTGCAAATAATCGCTAATTTCCTCGTCGGACACTTCTTCTGTCAAACCATCACTACAGAGAATTAAACTATCGCCAGATTGCACATCGAGGGGAGACACCGTCACTGGGGGCAAATCGCGACGACCAAGGCATTGAAATAAAACGTGCCGCCAAGGGTGGTTTTTCGCTTCTTCTTCGGACATATCGCCCATTTTTATCGCCCTAGCTATCCAAGTATGATCTTCCGTCACCTGTTCTAATTTTTGCTCACGAAAGCGATAGAGACGGGAATCACCAATATGGGTGTACCAAGAGCCATCATCTCGGAAGATAGCCAGGACTAGGGTTGTCCCCATGTCCTGTCTTTCGGGATTTTTCAGTTGATCTTCAATAATCTTCTCGTTAGCGACGGTAATTGCCTCCTGTAGCAATTCTCCAGCAGTCAGGGGCGAATTCCAGTGTTCTTCTAGATGAGCTTGGATAGTTTCAGTGGCGATTTGACTAGCTTCCTGGCCTCCCGCATGACCTCCCATACCATCAGCAACGATAAAAAAGCGCTGCTCGGGGTCGATATAATAACTGTCCTGATTAACCGATCGCACTACACCTGGATCAGTCATTCCTCCAAAAGAAAGATTGTTCATCGAAATTTCTGCTGCTAACACAATATTTATCGAAAATTTGGGTTTAAAACCCCGTCGTGAAACGACGGCTTTTCTTGATCTTTAATATAACACTTAAGAACTTCCGGTGGCGCACCTCTCAGTTATCAGTTATCAGTGGGTAAGTTATCAGTTATCAGATGTGAGTTATCAGGGTTCTTCGTTACTTGGTATGGTTCGATAGGGGAGCATAAATCGACTAAATCCTTATCTGGCAAAAGACTTAATTGATTAGTTCGCTCTAGAGCAAAAACAATTGACAAAAATCGCTAAATGCCTTTCTATATAAGGGTTACATCCCTTATAACCCCCGTCCATTGCATAACAC
>NZ_JADBSZ010000211.1:0-28241 GCF_020246425.1 Microcystis sp. M079S1 | reverse complement strand
TGACAGCGATAAGTTAAAGACATCAAAAAATCTCCGAGTATTTATGCTGTTCAGTCCCATCGTAGTTGGGTTGAACAATAGTGAAACCCAACATTTTTTAATAATTGAGTTGGGTTTCGTTCCTCAACCCAACCTACAGATTACTTTTGATAGATTTTTTGCTCACGATTGTTTGAGGTAGATGTAATCAAATCAGGTTCATTGTTTTTTACTGCTGCTGCTGTTCCATCACTTCCCGCAAGATGTAGTTAATTTGTGTCTCATATCCTTTCCCTTGAGCTTTTAACCATTCTAATATATCTTGATCTAGTTGGATGGTTAATTGCTGCTTTGATGGCGAAAAAGATACTGTTTCTTGGGTAAGGAATTCATCACCTAACGGCGGAATATCAGAATAATCGATATTCTCATCCGTCATCGCATCAATTCTCTTCAAGTCGCTTTTGATAGATTTTTTGCTCACGATTGTTTGCCTTTCTCATTGAGATTATACGAGTTTTATTAGAGCGAGGGGTATGGACGATTAAGACAACTCGACCTTTCAATTTGCCAAGCGTAATATATCTTATCTCACCATAAACGAAACGGCTATCCTCGAAGGTAACACATTTACCACCAAAAACTAGCGGTGCATCCTCAAAACTCAGTCCGTGCTTCTCTAAGTTAGCGTCGCTCTTGTCTTGATCCCATTCGTACTTCATTGTTTGAGGTAGATTCGTTAATATTAGCTTCCAAGGTAGTGCCTTAGTCCCATCGTAGGTTGGGTTGAACGATAGTGAAACCCAACATTTTTTAATAATTGAGTTGGGTTTCGTCAAATCAATTCCTGTAAAATAGCTTCGATTTGTCCTTTTAGAGGAGGAATGTCATTTTCAACAATATCCCAAATAATCTCTAGATTGATACGAAAATATTCATGAATAGTTAAGTTTCTTAGATCGCTGGCATCTCGCCAAGGAACTTCGGGATATCTTGCTTTAAATTCTTGAGAAGTTGCTCTAGCTGCTTCACCAATAATTTGTAAATGATAGACAATCCAAGTTTGAATTAATTCTTGTTGTTCAAACAGGGTTTTTCCCTGTCGAGCATACTTTTCTAAACGCTCAATTGCTTCTAAAATATCCCGCAAGCGTTCGCTATCATCTCTCATAGTGGTATTGCTTCTTTTAGTACCCGCTCTCTGATTCTATCTTTAAGTCCCTGTTCGGTAACAATATCAACTTTACAGCCTAACAAGGCTTCAAGTTCTCGAATTAACGGCAAGGGAAACCAGGGACTCCGACGTTCGCTACAATAATCAATTAATAAATCAATATCGCTTTTTTCGTCAGCTTCTCCCCGTGCAACAGAACCAAAAATTCGCACGTTATTTGCGCCGTGTTTAGCCGCAATAGCAATAATTTTTTCTCGTTTGTTTTTAAGTAATTCGTCAATTTTCATGATTTACTTAGTCCATAGTCTTATCGTAGGTTGGGTTGAACCAGATCCAGAAACCCGGTTTCTTAAACCCCTCAGTTTCTTAAACAAAAAGCTAGGAGTAAGGTTTTATCATCGGTTGTTAACTTATTTAAATCCTCCCGCTTTAAAAATTCTTCGAGGTCTTCCTGCAATGGCGTTTCTGTCTGTTGTAAATATTCCTCTAATGGCTGAAAAAAAGGCGGAAAAGGCTGCCAATTTTTATAATCGATCGATACCTTTTCCACTCCATCCGTCGCCACACAAATAAAGGCAACTGGCTCGGTTAAAATTTTTATTTGCATCTCCTCCAAAGCATTACTAGAAATAACAAAAGTGGTTTCATTGATGTATTCCCCCTTGTCAGGCTGGAACAATAACTGATAATTTCCTCCCAGAGGTTTGAACACAATAAAACCATCTCCTATCTGCATCGCTGCTAACCGTTTTGAAGTAACCAAAACAACCAGTAAAGTTGTCGCCAGATCATTAATATATAACTGTTCTTTTTCAGCTTTTTCTTGGAGAATTTGCTGAACATAAGCCAACAGTCGCCGGAATATTTCCTTTAATTCCGCTTCAGTTCCAGTGGCAGCTAATGCTGTTTTTTTGAGCTTATCCTCTAAAAATTGCAGCGCTGCTTTAACTGTTATTTTCGCCCCTAAATCCGAATGTTTGGCACTACCGGCCCCATCGGCTACGGCTCCAATCAAAACATCCTGACCCAATAATTTATAATCACCATAATCTTGACAGGGTAATCCCGTTTGGACGTGAAAACTACCGACCACCGACTGACATAATGTTCTCCACATAATTAACTGTCCTCTAGGTGGTGATTTGTCCCCAATTCACTGGTGGTAAAGCGATCGCCGCTCCAATTTTACCACCAGAAACTCGTTTCATTGAGTTACTTAACCACTGAAATAATTCCCGAAAATCTAAACCATTGAGTAACACGGGGGGATTATTAGAAATCTGTTTGAGCGTCTCCATATCAGCACCCTGAACACCTACAGAAAAAAATAAAACCCGATTTTCTGCTTCTGCTTGTTTTACCCGTTGCGCTGCCAGATTCCATTGATCCGTAGGCGCACCATCAGTAATTAAAAATATCCAGGGGCGATAATATTGGATACCATTATTTCTATAAATCGCTTTACGATCTTCGACTAAATCTAAGGCCAATTCAATCGCTTTTCCCATGGGAGTTAAGTCTCCTGCGGTTAAAGTAGGTGGCGTAAATTGGTCAATCCCGACAAAATCTTGCACGGTTTTAACCCCTCCATTACCAAAGGTAACAATGGCGGTTTCTACGCTCAACGTCGCTTGGGTATCCCGCATCACGTCCTGCTGAAAGGTTTTGATACCATCATTGAGAGCCTTAATCGGTTCCCCTTGCATTGAACCAGAGGTATCTAGTAGTAGTACCACAGGACAGCGATTTTCCTGATTTTCGACAAATTCAGCCACACCAATCGGCATTTTTCTCAAGCCTCCTAATTTTTTGAACTGGGGGAACTATGGGTATCTTAGGAATTGGGATTATCTACTTTTTGTCCTATTATATTATCTCTGCCAGTCCCATCAGAAAAGACATCTTTCCCTTAAGCAGGCAGGTGTTAAAAACTATCAGACACCCCCCTTATTAAGGGGGGATTAAGGGGGGATCGGCACCCCCCTTATTAAGGGGGGATTAAGGGGGGATCGGCACCCCCCTTATTAAGGGGGGATTAAGGGGGGATCGAACCCAAAATATATCTTCAATTTAATTATAACCAGCTACTTAAGCTGAACGCAGGATTTGATTTTTGACTATTAGTCGCAGGGTTTGATGCAATTCCTCGCGACTGTGAATTTCCTCCAGACGGTGAACGGGAACACCTCGATCGAAGAGAATTAAAGTAGGCAGACTACGCAGACGAAAACTATTAGCTAATTTAAAATTATCATCGGCATTGACAGCTACTAATTGAATCGCACCTTGACAGTCATTTTGCCAAGACAAGAGGGTGGGTTGGATTAAACGACATAAACCACACCAAGGTGCCCAAAAATGCACGAGTACCGGACCAGAAGAATCTAAAACTAGCTTAGGGAAGCTCTTTTCGTTGACAGATAGCATCATGTCTAAACGGATTTTATGAAAACTTAATTTTGATATAAAAGCCATCTTACACCAATCGGGATCAATAAGAAAGGGGTTGGGAGCCAAATCACCAATAAATTTTACTTGTTGCTTGCATTAGCCAAGGATGCGCCCACCAGAGGAGTAAAATAAACCCTGTTACCCCTAGATAGGCAGGACGAAGGAATTCTTGCCATTTTAGGCTTTGCCGACCATCGATAATCGCTAAAAAGGGAATCACCGAGGTGCGTTCTTTGACCTTTAAAAATGCCTCTCCGTAACGGTCTTCTAACCGGCGATCGCCATGCCAGACAGCAAAAAGATGATGGGCAATTAAACCCAGGGAAGTTAATAGGGTAAAGCTTGTCCCTAACCAGAGGGTGTGAGCAATACACCAGATCACCTGTCCTACCATCTGGGGATGACGGGTAACGCGCAGGATGCCGGTTTCGTAGAGATGAACCTGCGGTTTTTGGATAGCGGCGATCTCCAGCAGGTTAAAGGTGGCAGGATAGAGAAAGAAAAAAGAAATGGCCGAAAGTATCCAAACTAGGGTTTTTACTCCGGTTACTCCCTGCACTTGCCAGAGAAGCAAACCATCATAACGATGATTGAAGAAATAAACTACTAAAATTACCGCTAGAGGGATACTAACGAGGGCAAATAATACCCGATACAGTCGCGCACCGATGATAGCTTCTCCCCCCATTCGTAAACTGGCTAATCCGCTATGGGCGACGGCAAAACCCAGTAATAAACCTAACATGACCCAATGACTAGCGAATGCCACTTTTACCCTCTTGATTGACTAAATTTTTCTCCGAACTCTATTTTAAAGATTGATGGTTAATTTTTCGCCCCCCTTTTTGTAAGTACCTAAGCAAAATTAATTACACATCCAAGCCGTCACCCGTTAGCCAAAAGCTTTTTGCTGTGACCAGTAAACAGTGAACTAAAAATTCAAATCTGATCCCTGATAGCTGTCCCGGAGTCCCCCGTCTCCTGTCTCCTGTCTCGGAGTCTCCTGTCTCGACTAGGAAATTAATTTTGCACGACTACTTATTGCCAGTATTGGGGATTCGGGGCAAAATAAAACTATGCTTCCCCAAAGCCATTCCCAAGAATATACCCAGGGAACTATCTAATTTTTCTACTTTTTAGGTAATATGTCTTATCCCCAAAAGCGATTTGTGATGGTCTGTCAGCATTCTTCCTGTTTGGTACAGGGTGCGTCGGAGCTTCTTTTAGCTTGGCAAACGGCAGCTCTCCCAGAAGATGTCATCGTTATGACCAGTGGTTGTCAAGGACAGTGCAGCACTAGCCCCACGGTGAGAATTATTCCCGAGGAAACCTGGTACTGTCGTGTTAAACCAGAGGATGTCAATCAGATTGTCGAAGAACATTTAAAAAACGGTCAACTGGTTGAGCGTTTACTCCATCCACGCATTCACGCTCAATGGCAGTAAACTTGATCATCAATTTTTCAGTGATGCTTCACATTGGGTAGATCAAGAGACAGAAGACGATTCCCTATCAGGCTATACTTCATATTTATGAGAAATGCTGTATTTATCTTGAATGTCAGGTGAAGACCCTCGGTTGGGGTTGGGGAGTATGGGGGGAGTCGGGGTTGGGGAAGTGGGGAGAAAAAAGCTGGTAAAATAACTCTAGGCAACCTTAAAAAGAATTCATGAAAGCGCAAACAACAAGTAAAGATAGCCTGATCCTACGGCAAGAAGTAGTGGGAGCGCGTCGCCCTAGTAACTATTTTTGGGCTGTAATCGTCTCTATTGGCGGTCTAGGGTTTCTCCTCGCCGGTCTTTCCAGTTATTTGAAGGTCAATCTACTTCTCGTTAGCGATACCAGTTCCTTACAATTTATTCCCCAAGGAGTCGCCCTCCTCTTTTATGGCACTGCGGGGACGCTTTTAGCCATCTATCTCTGGTTATCTCTCTTCTGGAATGTCGGAGGTGGTTACAACGAGTTTAACAAGGAAACCGGCAAAGTTAAAATCTTTCGTTGGGGCTACCCCGGCAAAAATCGTCGCATTGATCTCGATTGGCCTCTCGAAGATGTGCAAGCTGTGCGGGCCGAAGTGCGAGAAGGACTCAACCCGAAACGGGAACTATTCCTGCGGATTAAACAGCGTCGCGATATCCCTTTAACTCGCGTCGGCGATCCGATGTCCCTCTCGGAATTGGAAAATCAAGGAGCGGAACTCGCTCGTTTTCTGGAAATTCCTCTAGAGGGATTGTAAGCCTTTTTTCGCTCTTTTTGGCTATAAAATGATGAAGATAAGAAAATATTGCTGGCTGTCTCTAGTTTGTGTTTTTTTAATCACAACGACGACACTTTTCGGCTGTTCTTCCCCAGAAGCTAATTCCACCCCCGATAATTCTAATTCTAGTATCACCCAAACCTCTCAACCTGCCAGTTCGGGCAGTGTCAACATGGATAATTACAAACCCCGCTTAGATGGAACTGCCGTCGTCGAGATGATAATCAAAGGTAAACCGGTAACGATCGAAATTGATGGCAATGCGGCCCCAATTACTGCCGGTAACTTTGTGGATCTGGTGGGGAGAGGTTTTTATAATGGTTTAACTTTCCATCGCGTGGTTAAGGAACCGCAGCCTTTTGTCGCCCAAGGTGGTGATCCCCAGGGTCGCGGAACCGGTGGTTTTGTTGATCCAGAAACCAAGCAATCCCGTTATGTTCCCCTGGAAATTCTCCTCAAAGACGAAAAAGAGCCGATTTATGGGCAAGCAATCGGTCAACAGGCCACGGCCCGCACTCCCATCGTCGCTTTACCCCATAAACGGGGTGCGATCGCAATGGCCCGTTCTCAACAACCTAATTCCGCTTCTTCTCAGTTTTATTTTGCCCTGTCGGATATCAATTTTCTCGATGGTGATTATGCCGTTTTTGGTTATGTAACTGAGGGAATGGAAGTGATCGATACGCTCAAACAAGGGGATAAAATTGACTCGGCCAAAGTTGTTTCTGGTGCAGAAAATCTGAAAAAATAGCGATCAGATTGGGTGAGTCCGCGCGACGATAATTTAATCTTCGCCGTCACCCACCCAATCATTTAATATTCCGATAACTGATAACTGATAACTGATAACTGATAAATGAATGTTGTGGTGACGGGAATTGGGTTGATCAGTTCTCTGGGAAATTTAAGTCAGAGTTGGCAAAGATTACTAGAGGGCAAAACTGGTATAACTAGGCAACAACCCTTTTCTGATTTACCCGCATTACCCTTGGGTTTAATCGGTCACAAACCAGCATTTTTAGAGGATTTAACCAAAATTGCCCTGATTGCCGCCCTTGAAGACGCTCAATTAACGCCTCCCTTAAAGGATTGTGGTGTCACTATCGGTTCTAGTCGCGGTTGTCAGGGTTTATGGGAACGGATGGCAGCGACGGGAATAGTAGAAAACTGGTTAGATAGTTTACCCGATCGCGCCTCGGTATTGACCGCTAGATTGATAGAAACCGGCGCCCCAGTGTTAGCACCCATGGCGGCCTGTGCCACGGGCATCTGGTCGATCGCTCAGGGTGTAGAATTAATTACTATGGGAGAATGCGATCGAGTTTTAGCCGGGGCGATCGAAACCCCGATCACTCCCTTAACTCTGGTGGGATTTGAACAGATTGGAGCTTTGGCGAAAACGGGCTGTTATCCTTTTGATATAGCTAGGGAGGGCTTGGTTTTGGGCGAAGGTGGGGCGATTTTAGTCCTTGAATCGGAAGAACTGGCTTTAAGCAGAAATGCCCCCATCTACGGGCAAATTTTGGGCTATGGTTTTAGCTGCGATGCCGATCATGTCAGCGCCCCGGCGGTGAATAATCGTAGTGCTACCAAAGCCGTAGAACTATGTTTGCACAGAAGTCAATTAAGAAAAGATGAAATTAATTACATTCACCCCCACGGCACTAGCACGCGTTTAAACGATGAACGGGAGGCAAACCTGATCGCCAGCATTTTTGGCTCGCAAGTGGCTGTAAGCTCGACAAAAGGGGCAACAGGACACACTTTAGGGGCTTCGGGCGCGTTAGGTGTGGCTTTTTGTTTAATGGCTCTGAAAAATCAGCTAATTCCCCCCTGTGTCGGTGTGCGCGAGTCGCCTTTTCAGTTAAATTTAACTAGATCGGCTGTTAATTTTTCCCTGCACAATTGTCTCTGTCTTAGTTTCGGTTTCGGAGGACAAAATGCAGCTATCGCAGTGGGGAAGTTTTTCAGTGATCAGTAACCAGTTCTTTCCTTGCCCGTCTCTGCATTTCTTTTTAACAAAACTTAACAATTATGGGCGAAATTTTGCTGGCTTTTGTCGGGAGATTTTGAGATAATATTTTTAAAAGATTTTATTCATAATGGGAATATTTGAACTTGCAAAAATTGGCACGGATTCCCATTATGAGAAAAGCATAGCACAAGCCGCCGCCAAAGTCAAGTCCTTTCTTATTACTTATGGGTGCGAATTTCCAGGAGTCAAAAAGGGCCTTAGTGGGGGTGTTAGGTGTTGGGGAGATTTTTCAGTGATCAGCGATCGGTAAACAAAGACGGTGGGAAACTTCTTATTTAATACTGCTCACTTAATATAAGTAGGGAGGCACAATTATGGCTCTCTTAGGTTTGGTGGGTAAAATGTATTCTAAGATACAGTCCTGCTGGCGAGCGAGTGGAAGGAACCACAAAGACACAAAGGACACAAAGATTGAGCGCTCCTATATAAGTTAAACTTATCACACAAAGAAGAAGAGAGCCCAATTATTTGTAGGATGGGTTAGGGGTAGCGTAACATGAGCGGGTGTTGGGTTTCATGCTTCAACCCAACCTACGTTCTTAGTTTCGGGTTCGGAGGACAAAATGCCGCCATCGCAGTGGGGAGATGGGGGAGAAGGAGAGGGGAGTGGGAATTATGAATTATGAATGATGAATGATGAATTGGGGAGACGGGGAGAATAAATAAAAGCAAATCTCCTGATAACTGATAACTGATAACTGATAACTGACTCCTGATAACTGATTATGGATACACCGCGACTACATCCGGACACGATCGAAGAAGTTAAACAAAGAATTGATATTGTGGATTTAATTTCCGAGAGAGTCGTCCTCAAAAAAAGGGGACGGGAATACGTCGGTTTATGTCCTTTTCACGAGGAAAAATCCCCTAGTTTTACGGTTAGTCCTGCCAAACAAATGTATTACTGTTTTGGCTGTGGTGCGGGGGGAAACGGGATTAAATTTCTTATGGAGGTGGGGAAACAATCTTTTAGTGAAGTGGTTTTCGATCTTGCTAGAAGGTATCAAATCCCGATTAAAACTCTGGCAGTAGAACAGCGTCAGGAATTAGAACAGAAATTATCCCTCAAGGAACAATTATACGAAATAATGGCCGTGGCGGTGAGTTTTTATCAACACGCCCTTAGTCAACCTCAAGGGGAAAAAGCGTTAGATTATCTTAAGGTACAACGACAACTAACCGCAGAAACTATCGCTAATTTTCAACTGGGATATTCTCCGGAAGGTTGGGAAACTCTCTATCGTTATTTAGTGGAACAAAAGCGCTATCCTGTGGCTTTAGTGGCACAAGCGGGATTAATTAAAGCGCGTCAAAATGGTAGTGGTTATTACGATCAATTTCGAGATCGTTTAATGATTCCTATTTTTGATAGTCAAGGACGAGCGATCGCTTTTGGTAGTCGCACTTTAGGTAATGAGCAGCCAAAGTATCTAAATTCTCCCGATACTCCTCTATTTGAAAAGGGAAAAACTCTCTTTGCTCTCGATCGAGCTAAACAGGCAATTATTCAGCAAGATTTAGCGATAGTTGTCGAGGGTTATTTTGATGCGATCGCTCTCCATGCTACTGGTATTAGTAATGTGGTTGCCTGTTTAGGAACAGCTTTAAGTCAAGAGCAAATTAAATTACTTTTGCG
The DNA here is from genome assembly GCF_020246425.1 of Microcystis sp. M079S1. NCBI lineage: Bacteria > Bacillati > Cyanobacteriota > Cyanophyceae > Chroococcales > Microcystaceae > Microcystis > Microcystis sp. M079S1. The sequence goes on along the minus strand of NZ_JADBSZ010000211.1, from coordinate 18,706 downwards.
CTACAGTGAAAGTAAACAAATAATCTTTAATTTTGATGCTGATCAAGCGGGAATTAAAGCGACACAAAGGGCGATCGAGGAAATTAACTCCCTAGTTTATTCAGGACAAGTTAACCTAAAAATCCTCAATCTTCCCGATGGTAAAGATGCCGATGAATTTCTTAAATCTCGTGCTGACGGGGTGAATAGTTATCGAGAACTAATCGAAAAATCTCCTTCTTGGATTGATTGGCAAATCTCGCAAATGTTGGTTAATAAAGATTTAAAACAGGGACTACATTTTCAACAAGTAGCCAATAGTATGGTGAGTTTACTGCAAAAGTTAATCGATAGCAATCAACGCACTTTTTATCTAGATTATTGTGCTGAAATTTTGGCTCAAAAAGATGCGACTCGTTTGCCATATATTTTAAAAAATCTCTCCAAACAGGTTAATAAACCTCTGGGAAAATCCCCGGCAATTAAGAGGAAAAATATTTTAGATAAATCCGAAAAAAACGGCTCAGAAACAGCCGAATGGTTATTATTATTAATCTATCTGCATCGCTCTGAATATCGGGAAATGATTTTAGAATCTTTGGATGAAAAAGATTTAATTTTTAATGTCCCTGATTATCGTTGGTTATGGCAAGTAATTCTAGAGCTAGAAACCCAAATTACTAACCCAAGAGATTTGATGTCAGCTTTACAGAATCATTTATTGATGATAACTACAGACAAAAATCGTGATTTTAATTCTTTATTTCACCTAAGCGAACACACCAGTCAAGCAGTATTTCAACCAGAAGAACAAATTAAAGATGCTATTATAGCTCTGGAAAAAATTAGTTTAATGGAATATCGTCGCTACTGTCAAGAACAATTAATTAATGCTCTCGACAGCAATCAACGGGAATTTTATCAGCAGGAATTTTATCAAACTGTTAATAAATTAATCGAAATTGATCCTCTCTACCAACAAGCTTAATTCTCTAATTGATTAGAAACTAGACAGTTGTTCAGCAATAATAGATACTAACTTATCCACTGCTCCTGCTTGTCCGCGCACTGCCCGCAATTTTTGCCGGATAGCCTCTAATTGTTGGGGATTTTCTAACCAAGATATAGCCATATTTGCCACTTCTTCTGGTTGTAATTCCCCCAATAATTCCGGAACAATTTCGGCAGCGGCCCAAATATTTGGCCAGGCATATAAACGCTTTTTCCGCAACATATAGAGATTAATTATCTTAGCAAATAAAGAACCCACCCCCGGCAGTTGGGCTAATAAACCGGGTAAACCGTCCCAAGTCCGCATCGCGTCTAGTTGCTGAGTCGGTAGTAAAATAATCATCGGGATTGCCAGCGCTCCTAATTCGGCAGTATTAGCACCCACCGTCGTTAAAGCTAAATGACAGCGAGAAAGCTGGTTATGGGCGGGAAAATCGGTAATTAGGTCAACTTTTACCCCCTTATCTGTTTCTAGATAGGGTTTTTCACCGTTTTTTAATTTGGCAGCACTCCAACCGGTTTTAGTGATCATCGGATTATAGCTAGGATCGGCAAATTTCGCCAAATAAGCTAAATTTAGGGTAGGAGCGACGGGAATTAAGAATTTAGTCCTGGAATCCTGCGCGTGTATCTTTTCGGCAATGGCTAGGGTTAGGGGTACACCCTGAGCTAATTTCGAGGGTTTGGAACCCGGGAGAAGTGCAATTAAGGTAGCGTCATCAGGGGTGATAGCATTGGGCAAATCCACCATTAAATCGCCGATAACGGTAAATTTATGCTGATATTGTTGGGGAATATTATTTAATACACTTGTATTCATCACGGCAAAGCGATCGATCCCCCGATACCAACGCGCTTCCCATTCCGCATAGATAACGGTGCGATAACCCAAACGTTTACCGATGGTGAGGGCAAAAAATTGATCGCCCCCTAAAAATAAAACGATGCCCTTGGGGTGCCAATCCCAATTATCGGCGGTTTTTCCCCAGAAAAGAAAATTAAAGAAGTTTTCTGGCGACTGGACTCGATCGACCTCTGGATATTTCCTAACTACTTCCGTTTCCGCCCCCATAGAATGAGTACAAGGGGAAAGAATCACCGAAATCCGCAACAGTGATCGATCTTCTGTTAAGTTTTGTCGCAATCTCTTGACAACTGGACGCACCCATGTAGATATTTCTCCCGGACCATTAGAGAGAATGAGAAGATCAACAGGAGAATCAAACATGATATGTGGTGAGGTAGGAAGTTTTCGTTTTGGGGAGACAGTATTCAGGAGTCAGGAGACAGTATTCAGGAGACTATTTTTATTTGTTTTCCCCTCTCCCTTCTCCCTCACAACGCGCGCGAAGTGGTTTCCCTGTTGGGGTGTTGCCTACTTGCCATTGAATAAAGAACGAATTGCCTGATGTTTAGGGTGATCAAACTCTGGGAGAACCTTGCGGGTATCGGTAATCAACCAATCCAAGGCTGCCGCTTCCACATCGATCGCCGCGCCGGTTTTATCAACACAGTAGCGCCCAAAGACCAACTTATCCACCAAACGCGCCCCTGAACCGAGGCGAGAATATTCAAAAATAACGCTATTATCCACCGTTGCGCCGCCACAAATCCAACAATTCGGGCCAATCATACTCGGACCGACAATTTTCGCCCCGTCTTCAATGCGCGTCATTGCCCCGATATACACAGGTCCGGTGATATCGACTCGCTCCCAGTTTACCCCCACATTTAAGCCCGTGTAGATGCCCGGTTTAACTTCGATGCCGGGGATAGCAACATTTTTAATTTTCCGGGATAACACCCCGCGAATTGCCTGCCAGTAGTCGGGGACTTTACCGATATCCACCCATTCAAAATCCATGTTTAAAGCGTAGAAAGGCGCAGCTTTAGCGACTAATTCGGGGAATAATTCGCCCCCGATGTCGTATTTACTATTAGGGGGAATAAAATCAATGATTTCTGGCTCAAAAATATAGATACCCGTGTTAATGCAGGTACTTAAAGCTTCATCGATGGCCGGTTTTTCTTGGAAACTGAGAATCCGTCCCTCCTCGTCGCTAACTACCACCCCATAACTGGATACTTCCTCTCTGGGGACGGTTTTGGTGACAATAGTGGCGATCGCTCCCTTTTCCCGATGCCATTTAACGGCTGCGGTTAAATCAAGATCGATCAGCGCATCACCACAGAGAACCACAAAAGTATCGTCAAAAAAGGGATTAAAATCTTGAATTCGTCGTAAACCGCCCGCCGATCCCAGGGCATCACCGATTAACTCGCCCTCTTCGATTCTACCCTCGAAAGAATAGCCGATATGCACCCCAAAACGCTGACCATCGCGGAAATAACTCTCAATTTCTTCGGCTAAATGACTAACATTGACCATGATCTGATCAAAGCCATGCTGTCGCAACAGTTCCAACAAAAACTCCATCACCGGCTTTTGTAAAATCGGGATCAGGGGTTTGGGAATCGTATGGGTAATCGGACGGACGCGAGTTCCTTTGCCAGCCGCCAAAATCATGGCTTTCATCGATATTTATTTCCTTTTGCGATCGAGGTTTGTAATTAAATCATGCCTAGTGTATCATTACTGGCTCGGAATCAGTGGTTATCGATCCTCTTGGGGGTACCTCGAAAAATAGATTTACTTCAGCATTTCACCGCCTGAAACCCTGATCAAACCTTGGTTTATTCTCAATTAGTGCGAAGATTTTCTCAATAAGTCCAATTGATCGAGCTACCCCTTGAGTAATTGATAACGGGAAAAAGTGAGAGATTTAACCCAGATTACACTGATGGACAAAATTAACAAATCAACTTTGCTGTAACTCATACTACTCAGTCCTCTAGGCTAAGATGATCAAAAAAAAGCAAGTTTTTAAATTGATGGGCAAAAAAAGGTTAATTTTAGGCAATAACCAAGGCGTTATGTCTAGGCTACCTCGAAAAATCGAATTTTGAGGGCCGGAGCGCCTTGTTAGTTCTTGAAAATAATTCCCTCTTCATCAATGTAGATCAAGGAGATTTCCTCGACCAACAGTTTGTTAACAAAATCTTTTATTCGAGGTGTCCTTGAGCATTAGAGCAACCTAGACTCCCTGCCGAATTTCCCCAACAATCCGGTTAACCGCAAGCAGTCTAGGCGAAAAATGGTGAGCAAAAATTTGACTACTTGAGATATTGACACTCCCGTCGCTAAAAGCGAGGGATTCTTGGTTCACTGACTCAAGTTGTCTTAGCAGGTATTTCTACCAACCAAAATAGAGCTTAAATTTCCCCAAGCGTTTAGGTCTGACGACCAGCTTCCGATATGCCCTATCGTAGCTTTTTTGAGTATATTTAATGCCGCCATCTTGTCCCTATCTTCTATATACCCACACAAACAAACATGAGTTCTGACTGATAGAGACTTTTTGACTAACCGACCACAATTAAGGCATTCTTGACTTGTATAGGCTGGATTAACTGCAATAGTTAATCGGCCGTATTTAATACCAAAATACTCTATCCATTTTCTTAATTGCGACCAACCCGCATCATTAATACTCTTAGCTAGTTTTCGATTACGCACAAGGTTCTTGACTTTTAAATCTTCGTAAGCTATCAAGTCGTTTGACTGAATTAAACGGAGTGCCAATTTTTTAGCAAACTCTTCTCGTTGCCTACTTACTTTTAAATGTCCCTTGGCGTATTTTTGACTAGCTTTTTTGTAGTTATTAGACTGCTTTTGTCCTCTCTTAAACTTTTTCGACTTTCTTCTATTCAGTTTATTAAGACGCTTCTCGGCTTTTCGATAATACTTAGGAGGCTCTACTGTATTCCCGTTGCTGTCAGCATAAAGATATTTTAACCCCATATCTAATCCTACGCAATGACCCGTCGATTCTAATTGTGGGGTTATATCTCTAGCATCGAGTTTTAGCATTAACTGGCAATAATATCCATCAGCCCTTTTAACTATTCTTATCCGTTGAATTTGCCATTCTTGAAAATCCAACAAGTCTCGACTACCAATTAGTTTTAACTCCCCAATATTTTTTCCATCAGTGAAAGTTATTCTCTTGGAATTTCGATTAAGTTTCCAACCTGACTTTTTAAACTCAACAGAATGAGTACGTTTAGAGTATTTAGGATATCCTTTCTTACCAGCGATTTGGTTCTGGCAATTGTTATAGAACCTAAGAATAGCAGTCCAAGTCCGTTCGCAAGCCTGTTGACAAGCTGTAGAGTTAAGGTCTTGAACAAAAGGGTATTCACTTCTTAATTGAGTGACATATTTATATACATCCTTTTGTCCTACACCTTTATTGTCTTCCCAATATCTAAGACATTTATTCCGAACAAACTGTACTGTCCGAATAGCCTCATCAATGGCTTGATATTGAGATGGTTTTCCTCTAAGCTTGTACTCTAAAACAAACATTTTGCGTTATCGACCTACCACGCAAACTACTCTAGCATACTAAAGTTAAATTGGCAACTATAGATTAGAGTTATTCTTAGTCGTGCTTCGCTGTTCTATGCTGGCGGAACTTTTCATCTCCGAGGTGAAACCGAGAGATGAAAAGCCGACATTATAGGTAAAAAGCGATTTCTTTCTCCTTGAGAGGGGCAAAATCGGCGGCTAACAACAGCTGATTTAACTCCTCTTGGGGGATATGTTTGGCCCCGATGCGGACAATTCGCGATCTCATCGTGTTAGAAACCCCGCTTCTTTGTCGTCCTGCTTCCAAACCCATTACCCGGTGATAAAGTTCCAATTTTGCCGGGGGAATCGGGGAACCATCAAAATCAATGCCATTAGCGATCGCCACATCAATGGCATCAGCACCCGTAGTTGTGGTTAAATTAGTTTCGGTGGACATAAAGACAATATAAAGGATCGTTGCTATTTTATCAGGCGATCGATATCCGCCGCTATGATCAGGAAAGTAATCTTCATTTCTGTGTGACTATGGCTCAATTGCCGACCTATCAACCAAAACAGTTATCCCTGGGCCCCCTGGAAGCGGAAATTCTCAATATTGTCTGGGAATTGGAACCCGTTAGCGTTAAGGATGTCCACGATCGCATTTTAGCGGATCCGGAACGAGATCTGGCCTATACTTCTGTGACTACGGTACTGCGTCGTTTAACTAATAAAGGCTGGTTAAGTTGTTATAAACAGGGTCGGATTTTCTACTGGAAACCGATGGTTTCTAAGGAACAAGCACAGGCAATTAAAGCCTACGAACAATTACATCGTTTTTTGGCTATTGGTAATGCGGATGTGGTGGCTTCTTTTGCCGATAGTCTCGATACTGCTAGTGTCGAACAATTAAAAGCAATCGCCTCTCGTTTAGATACCCTTCGTCAACAACGGAGAGAACGCTAATGCACAGTTTAATGTTATTACTAGCATTAACTATCGCCATTGGTTTACGTTGGTTTCTGCCCAGCTATCAGCGTCGTTGGCAGATAACGCTATTTTTCTTTCTCTTTCCTCCTTTGCTGCTGTTAATGACAGTTATATCGGTGGTTTGTATGGGCTATCGTGGGCAAATGTTGGGCTATAACTCTAGTTTAATAAGTTACTTTAGTGCTATAATTTGGCTAGTTTTTGCTCTATTTTGTTTGATAAAACTCTCCTATCAAACCTGGCAAACCCATCGGGATTTTAGCAGTTATCCCCTCAAAAAAATCACCGCTCAGAAGGCGAGAGTTTTAGCAGTGGATTTTCCCTACAGTGCCAGAGTTGGCTTCTGGAAGTCGGAATTAATTGTAACCCAAGGATTATTAAATCTCTTAGATCGAGAACATTTACAAGCAGTTTTAGCCCACGAACAAGCTCACCAAGAATATCATGACACTTTCTGGTTTTTCTGGTTAGGTTGGCTGCGATCGATGTCTTCTTGGCTGCCCAATAGCGAGAATTTATGGTCAGAATTGGTCTTCTTGCGGGAATTACGCGCCGATAAGTACGCTTCTGGACAAGTGGATTATTTACTATTAGCTGAATCGCTGCTTTTAGTGGCAGAAAAAGTTAATCAAGTAGCGGAAATAAGTTTCTCCGATAGTTGCTGTGTCGCTCTCAATGATCATTCTTTAAATAATCGTTTATTAGAGAGAATCGATGCTTTAGTCGAGTCAGAAAAACCAGAACTTACCAGATTTAACTATCAAGTCTGGCTATTGCTTTCCCTCTCCCTCGCTCCTTTCTTACTCTTGCCTTTACACTCCTAAAAATGACCCTAGAAGTTGGACAAAAAGCCCCCGAATTTGCCACCCCCAACCAAAGAGGCGAAATTAGCAAATTAGCAGATTTTGCCGGTCAATGGTTGGTCTTATATTTTTATCCCAAAGATAACACTCCGGGCTGCAGCACAGAAGCGATCGATTTTACCGCTTTGTCGCCGCAATTTCAGCAATTAAATGCGGTAATTCTGGGAGTTAGTCCCGATTCAGAAAAGTCCCACTGTCGTTTTATTGAAAAACACAATTTAACTATTCAATTATTGAGCGATCCCGATCATCAACTGGCGGAAATTTATCAAGTCTGGGGATTAAAAAAATTTATGGGTAAGGAATATATGGGGATTAAACGATCCACTTTCCTGATCGACCCCCGGGGAAATATTGCCTATATTTGGTCAAATGTCAAGGTAAAAGCCCATGCAGAAGCGGTTTTGAAAAAACTTGAGGAATTGCAGTAGCAAGCCCCTAGCAGTTGATTTTTTCTGGGTACTGATTGCGCTCTTTTAAGTACCTAAGCAAAATTAATTACACATCTAAGCCGTCAGACTTCGGCGTGAGATCAGTAGTTCGACAAGCTCACTAACATGAACACTTTTTGCTGTGATTAGTAAACAGTAATCAGTGATCAGTAAACAGTAATCATTAATCAGTGAAAAGACAGTAGGAAACTTCTATTTAATGCTGCTCACTTAAAACTCAAATCTGATAACTGATAGCTGTGTCCTGTCTCGGAGTCTCCTGTCTCGGAGTCTCCTGTGTCCTGTCTCCCGTCTCCTATCCCAACCAAGAAATTAATTTTGCACGACTACTTATGTTAAACTAGAAAAGTTGTCAAAAATCGCACATCTAGGCGATCGGGTGTTTCTAGGAATCTAGAAATCCAGCCCTAGATGGAGGATAAACCCGAAAAGGAGAAAAATATGCCCGTTGTCTCTCTTGCAGAATTGCTAGAGTCTGGGGTTCACTTTGGCCATCAAACGCGCCGTTGGAACCCGAAAATGTCCCAGTACATCTACACTGCCCGGAATGGGGTTCATATCATTGATTTGGTGCAAACTGCCCAATTAATCGAAGAAGCTTACGAATTTGTCCGAGGAGAAGCCGATCGCGGTAAACGCTTTTTATTCATCGGTACGAAACGGCAAGCGGCAGCAATCATTAAACAGGAAGCTTTACGCAGCGGTAGCCACTTCGTTAACCAACGCTGGTTAGGGGGAATGTTAACCAACTGGGAAACCATTCGCGGCCGGGTAGAAAGACTCAAAGAATTAGAAGAATTAGAAAATAGCGGTGCCCTCGATAAACGACCGAAAAAAGAAGCATCGGTACTGCGTCGGGAATTGGGCAAACTGGAAAAATACCTCGGTGGCATTAAAACCATGCGCCGGCTGCCGGATTTAGTCATCGTAGTCGATCAGCGTCGGGAATACAACGCTATCCAAGAATGCCAAAAATTGGGCATTCCCATCATCTCCCTCTTGGATACTAACTGCGATCCTGACTTGGTAGATGTGCCGATTCCCGCCAACGATGACGCAATTCGCTCAGTCAAACTGATTTTAGGCAAAATTAGCGATGCGATCATCGAAGGTCGTCGCGGTGGTCAAGCAGCGGTGGAAGAATACGAGGAAGACTACGATAATGAAACCGAGTACGAGGAAGAAGGTGATTATTCCCAATACGCCGCCGAATTTGCCAGTGGAGACGACGATAACTAGGGAAAATTAGCCATTGATCGCCGCTAGGTTCGGGGGGAAACTTTCCGGACCTATCGAGCGGTCAAACCTGCCCCTCTCGTGGCATGATCAATTATAAGCAGTAGGTTAGGAATTTTATGGCGGAAATTACAGCACAACAGGTTAAAGAACTTAGGGAAAAGACCGGCGCCGGCATGATGGATTGCAAGAGGGCGCTGACGGAAAACGCGGGGGATATAACCAAAGCGATCGAATGGTTGCGTCAAAAAGGGATTACTTCCGCCGAGAAAAAAGCTAGTCGGGTAGCGGCAGAAGGGATGATCGGCAGTTACATCCACACCGGCAGCCGCATCGGTGTTTTAGTGGAAGTGAACTGTGAAACCGATTTTGTCGCCCGTCGCGAGGAGTTCAAAAAATTGGTTAATGACGTGGCGATGCAGATTGCCGCTTGTCCTAACGTCGAATATGTAAAAGTGGCCGATATTCCCGCCGAAATCGCCGCCAAAGAAAAAGAAATTGAGATGGGACGGGACGATTTAGCCAATAAACCCGATAATATCAAAGAAAAAATCGTGGCCGGCCGCATTGAAAAACGTTTGAAAGAACTTTCTCTGCTCGATCAACCCTTTATCCGCGATCAGAACATCAGTATTGACGAATTGCTCAAACAAGCGATCGCCGCTTTGGGAGAAAATATTCAGGTGCGTCGTTTCCAACGCTTTGTACTAGGTGAGGGGATCGAGAAAGAAGAAACGGATTTCGCCGCCGAAGTAGCCGCCCAAATGGGACAAAAAGCCCCGGAACCCGTGGCAGCAGCCCCGCAAGTGGAGGAAAAAGCCCCGGAACCGGCAGCGAAGGATAATCCGCCCGCTAAAGGCAAAAAGAAAAAGTAAGTTAAATGAAGATAAATCTGGTGGGGTGCGAGTTTCGTACCCTTTTTGTCTTCAGGGAATTATGAATTATTTGCACTCGTGGTCCCTAGAGGTTGTCGAACGGAAAAAATGCAGATTCAGGAAAAAATCACCGAAATAGCCGCTAAAACAGCGAAAGCGATCGAACTTTCTCAAAATTATTTACTTTCTACCCAATACTCTGAGGGTTACTGGTGGGCAGAATTAGAATCTAATGTCACCATCACCTCAGAAGCAATTTTACTGCACAAAATCTGGAAAACTGACAAAAAACGCCCCCTAGACAAAGCAGCCACCTATCTGCGTCAGCAACAGTGTCCTAACGGCGCTTGGGAGTTATTTTATGGTGATGGTGGCGATCTTAGCACCACTGTGGAAGCCTACATGGGGCTGCGACTATTGGGAATTCCCGTTAATGATCGTGCTTTAGAAAAAGCTAGAGAATTTATCTTAGCTAAAGGTGGCATCAGCAAAACCCGCATTTTCACCAAAATGCACCTCGCTTTGATTGGTTGTTACGATTGGCAGGGGGTTCCCTCTATCCCCGCTTGGATCATGCTACTGCCGGAAAGTTTCCCTTTTACTATCTATGAAATGTCCAGTTGGGCGCGGGGAAGTACGGTTCCTTTATTAATTGTTTTCGACAAAAAACCCGTGTATAAAATGGGTTTTAATCTCGATGAACTCTATACAGAAGGGGTAAATAATGTCAAGTATGAGTTACCAAAAAATAACAATTGGTCAGATGTTTTTCTCTGGTTAGATGGACTGTTTAAATGGGCAGAAAAAACTGATTTAGTTCCCTTCCGTCAAGAAAGTCTGAAAGCGGCGGAAAAATGGGTAATTGAACGACAGGAAGACACAGGCGATTGGGGAGGAATTATCCCAGCGATGTTAAATTCCCTATTAGCTTTAAAAGCCCTAGGTTATGGTGTTGACGATCCGATTGTTGCCCGCGGTTTAAAAGCCGTGGATAATTTTGCCATTGAGACAGATAATACCTATTGTGTACAGCCCTGTGTGTCGCCGGTTTGGGATACGGCTTGGGTAATTCGATCGCTAATTGAATCCGGTCTAAATCCCGCTCATCCAGCTATGATTAAAGCGGGACAATGGTTAATCGATCAACAAATTCTTGATTATGGCGATTGGGCGATTAAAAATAAAATCGGAACCCCCGGGGGTTGGGCTTTTGAATTTGATAATCGCTGGTATCCCGATTTAGACGATTCGGCAGTGGTGGTGATGGCTTTAGAGTTAATTAAAATGCCCGATGAAAATATTAAAAAAAGCGTGATGAAACGGGCAGTTAATTGGATGGCTACTATGCAGTGTAAAGCTGGTGGTTGGGGAGCTTTTGACATCGATAACGATCAAAACTGGCTTAATTCTTTGCCCTATGCCGATCTAAAAGCAATGATCGATCCTAATACGGCTGATGTTACTGCCAGAGTTCTAGAAATGTTAGGCACTTGTGATGTTAACATGGAGGAAAATCGAGTTAAAAAAGCTTTGGATTATCTGGAAAAAGAACAGGAAGCTGATGGTAGTTGGTTTGGTCGTTGGGGTGTAAATTATATTTATGGAACCAGTGGGGCATTATCTGCTTTGGCTTTTCTGGAACCGAATAAATATCGCCATCAATTGCAAAAAGGAGCCAATTGGTTAAGCAGTTGTCAAAATGTTGATGGTGGTTGGGGTGAAACCTGTTTTAGTTACAATAACCCTAAATTTAAAGGACAGGGAAATAGTACCGCTTCCCAAACTGCTTGGGCGTTAATCGGTTTATTAGCCGTCGGGAAAGTCACAGGCAATTATCAGCGAGAAGTGATTGAAAAGGGCGTTAACTATCTTCTTGTTACCCAAAAAGAAAATGGGACATGGGATGAAGATTACTTCACCGGTACAGGTTTTCCCTGTCATTTTTACCTGAAATATCATTTCTATCAGCAGTATTTTCCTCTACTGGCTTTGGGGCGTTATCGGGCTTTAATTTAGTCTGTTAACCTATGCGTTAAGACAGGAAATAAGCCTAACTGTCTAACGCATTTTTTGTAACTAACACTGATTATTTATTCCCCCTTTTGCATGAGTGCCTATTGCCTTTTGCCTGTCCTGATATGTAGGATATACTCAACGGATTTAGTATTAACTCTTGTTGGCCATCAAGAATGTTATCCATGGTTGACTTGCTTTCAAAAATAGATAGCAAATCTTGGTTTTGTAGGTTTCTTTCCTCTAATATGAATTTCAACAATTCAATTCCATAAATATCAGGTATTGGCTCTTGATTTTCCTCATACTCATAAATTAAAGACCCTAAAACATTTAGATATTCCCTTTCTTCTGCCGTTAATTGGGGTTTGTCTAAAAGGCAATTAATAACCTCCTGCATCATTTCTAAGTCTTCCTCATTGTGAATAGGACGAGGAGGGTATTGCTTTAAGGTGGTTGGAATTAAATATAAGATGGATCTCCTTGAAAGACTTGCTGTGACTCAATTCCCTAGAAAATTAATTGCACCTACCTACTTAGAGGCTTTTGGCGCATTTACAGAAAGTATACAGAAATTCCAACTATTAACAAGCATCGGGTCAACCAGAATAATTAAAAGATTAAATTTTCGGACGGTTCAACCCGTCTTTTTTAATGTCTCATGCCAAGGTTCTAGCTTGGCATGAGAAAAGGGAGGATCTCCCTCCCTTCCCTGATGGGTTACACAAGAGCTAGAACCTCTGGAAATGTGTTACAAGGGATACCCTTGCAACGAGGTAAGACTATACAGAAACGAGAAGAGCCAAGTTATCGTTGAAACTGCTATAATTAATAAAATCTCAAGAATAGCAAAATTATATGAATGCACTAAAATACCGAACAATCATCAAAAATGGTCAACTTAGTTTACCTCCCCTCGACTTACCAGAAGGAACAGTTGTCGAAGCGATTTTATTGATTAAAGAAGCTGCTGAAATGGATGAAACGGACTATCTGCTTTCCACAGAAGCTAACCGTCAACATCTCCAAGAGGCATTGACTCTCTGAAAAATCCTGATAGTTATATTTATGTAGATGCTGCTAACTTATGAGGAAAGTCGCCTTTCTAACCCGAAGTTTTGATGAGTTTAACTAATCGGCGATCGCAGACAAAAAAGTTGACGCTAAAATTGTCAGCCTTATTAAAGATGTTCAAAGAGAGCCTTTTTCTGGATTAGGAAAACCAGAAGCATTAAAACATGAACTATCAGGATTGTGGTCACGACGCATTACAAAAGAACACCGCCTAGTTTATAGCGTGTCTGATCAAGAAATTGTGATCATTTCCTGTAAATTTCACTACTAATAATCGCCAGAAATTCCAGAACTAGCTGAGATCAAGAATTATGGTACAGGAAAACTTAAGAAGAATTTCTGAAGAAAGGGAAAACCAACCTACATTTTTCTTTTATTCTTGTCCAACACCACCATCGAATACTGTCCTATCCCTAGAGAAATTAATTGAATAGAACATTGCAAGTCAAAACAGGATTATGTTGATTTTGGACTCGACTTTAACACTCTTGAACACTTTAAACAGGATTTAGTATTACACAAGAGCTATAACCTCTGGAAGTGCGTTGCAAGGGAGTTCCTTGCAACGAGATAGAAATGAGAAGAACCCTTTACTGATTAATTTTTCACAAAAGTAAATTTACCATTTTTACCATCGGCATCCATTTTAATTTGTGCCACGGAGAATTTATCCTGAATGATTTCTCCTTCGGGAGTAAAAGCAATATCTCCCAAGACAGTGACATACTTACCCGCTAAAATTTCCTGATTTAATTGTTGGCGAATTTGTTCGAGGGAAAGTGTACTGAGTTTATTTTTATCATCTACCCGTTTTAAGGCCTCGACAAAAACTTGAATTCCCGTAAAAGCTTGAGCGGTAAATTGGGGCGGTGCTTTTTTATTTTCTGCTGTATAAGCGGCGACAAAATCCCGATTAATAGGATTATCTAATTCCGGGTTATAAGCTTGAGCGATGAGAATACCATCACATTGAGCTTGACAAACTGGGAAAATATTAGAAGTATTTAAACCATTGCCACCAATAATTAACCCCTGATAGCCTAATTGTCGCAACTGTTTGACCAAATTGCCCCCGTCAGCAACCAAACCAGAAATAACCACTAAATCCGGTTTAATATTAATAGCGGCGGTGGCTTGGTTTTGAAAATCTGTATCGGTGGTTTGGAATTTCTGCACGGTGACAATATCGAGATTTAAACTCTTCAGGGTTTCTTGAAAAGTTTCCGTTTCCGATTTACTAAAAGCATCATTTTGGGCAAAAAAGACAGCCACTTTTTTAATCTTGGGATCGATTTTTAAAGCGGTTTTAACCGCATTGGGAGCGACCACAGCCACAGGAGCGGACACCCTACCCACATATTCACCGATCTGGGGGATACCTTTAGCCGTGTTAGACGGGCCGAGAATGGGAACTTTGGCTCGATCGGCGATCGGACTAGCGGCAAAAGCTTGCTGGGACAAGGACGGACCAAGAATACCCACCACCTTATCTTGGGTGATTAGGGTATTAATGGCGTTGATTGCGCCCTGTTCATCCCCGGCCACATCCTGGATAATAACTTTAATCGGTGTTCCATTAACTCCGCCCTTTTTATTAAAATATGTTTCAGCCATCTTGACACCGATCACCTGTTCCTGTCCCAATAGGGCGAGATTACTGGTTTGAGCCAAAGCTGCGCCGATGGGGATAGCGCCGGTGGCGGCGTTTTCTGCGGGACTGGGGTTAGTTTGACCGGTGGGAGTGCCGGAATTACAGGCCACCACTAGACCAAAAGTGACTAGGGATAATATTAAGGGGATTAATAAACGTTTTCTGAGCATCTTAACTCTCCTGAGGATGATATTGTTGATGACACTATTATTTCGCTAATCGGGTTGATTTCAGCGATAATTCTCGACGCGATCGGACCAGATTTTGCTCCCTTAGCGCCCTTTCTTTCCCCTAATTTTGTCGATTAACCTCCCCGTCTCACCTCCGTTTTCAGAAAAACGATTTGCCTTTTCTGGTTCTGTCGCCTAACCTAGTAGTTAGGGAATCTATTATCGCCTTTCCCGTCCACAAACCCCGAAGCGAAAACATCCATTTAAGATTATGACTAACCCCGTTATTCACGCCTTTTTCCTCGGACGAGCGATCGCTGAAGTGATCGGTGAACAGCTAGAAGATGCGTTTACCAACGCTTTAAGCGAATTAGGCAAATTTGATGCCGAACAACGGGAAAACCTGCGGCAATTCGTCGAAGAAGTGCAAATGAGAGCCGATCAAGCCATGGAAAAGGGAGTATATACTGGTACAGAGTCCAGTGGTTCCTCCAGTGCCGATGTGCAGGAAAACATCGACGAAATGCGCGCCGAAATCGCCCAATTGCGCTCGGAACTAAAAAACTACCAGAATTAACCCAAAACCCCCTTTTAGTCGCTTTAAAGCCCCAAAAATTGCGTGTCAGCCTTTCTACCCGTCCCCGTTACCCCAGAGTTAAACCCAGCAATGCCGGCCCTCGAAGTCGCCAAAAATAGCTATCGTTGGAATCGAGAAAGCTATTCCATCAATCGTCGTCGTCTAGATATTTGGCGATTCGTTCTGACTGTACTTTATCAATTCTGGCTCAACGGTAAAAAATGGAGCTATAACGGCAGCTATAGCGAGGAAAAACTCGCCAGCAGACGCAGAAAACAAGCCGCTTGGATTCGGGAAACCATGCTAGAATTGGGACCGACTTTTATTAAAGTCGGTCAACTGTTCTCCACCCGGGCCGATCTTTTTCCCCTCGAATATGTGGAAGAACTCTCGAAACTACAGGATCAGGTTCCCGCATTTACCTACGAACAGGCCAGCAAAATTATCGAGGTATCCCTCGGTAAACCCCTCAATCAACTCTTTAAAAGCTTTGATCCTATTCCCCTGGCAGCCGCTAGTTTAGGGCAAGTTCACCGGGCCCAACTGAAGAGCGGGGAAGATGTGGTGGTCAAAGTCCAACGGCCCGGATTAAAAAAATTATTTAGTATCGATCTGACCATCCTAAAAAAAATCGCCCAATACTTCCAAAATCATCCCAAATGGGGTAAAGGTCGCGATTGGACGGGTATTTATGAAGAATGCTGTAAAATCCTCTGGGAAGAAACCGATTATCTCAATGAAGGTCGTAACGCTGACACTTTTCGCCGTAATTTTCGCGGGGAAGATTGGGTGAAAGTACCGAAAGTCTATTGGCGCTACACCGCTCCCCGGGTTTTAACCCTAGAATACCTCCCCGGCATCAAAATCAGTCATTATGAAGCCCTAGAAGCGGCCGGACTCGATCGCAAATTGTTGGCTAAACTAGGGGCAAAAGCCTATCTAATTCAACTACTCAATAACGGCTTTTTTCACGCAGATCCTCACCCTGGCAATATTGCCGTTGATAGTGATGGCTCCCTAATTTTCTACGATTTCGGCATGATGGGACAAATTAAAACCAACGTGCGCGAAAAATTAATGCAGACTCTCTTGGGAATTGCCCAAAAAGATGCCGATCGCGTGGTCACTTCTCTGGTGGATTTAGGAGCATTAACTGCTAATGGTGATATGGGAGCAGTGCGGCGATCGATCCAGTATATGCTCGATAACTTCATGGATAAACCCTTTGAGGAGCAATCCGTGGCCTCTATCAGCGATGATCTCTATGAAATCGCCTACGATCAGCCTTTTCGCTTTCCCGCTACCTTTACCTTCGTCATGCGAGCATTTTCTACCCTAGAAGGGGTAGGCAAAGGACTCGATCCCGAATTTAACTTTATGGAAGTGGCCCAACCTTTTGCCCTGCAATTAGTAAATGATATGACAGGAAATAATGGCAGTAATATCCTCGATGAGTTAGGACGACAAGCAGCCCAAGTGAGCAGCACCGCCCTGAGTTTACCCCGACGCATCGATGATACGATCGAAAAATTAGAACGGGGTGATATCCGTGTCCGGGTACGTTCCAGCGAATCCGATCGACTTTTGCGGCGATTGGGTATGATTCAAATGGGAACTAACTACACTTTACTGATCAGTGCTTTGCTGATCTCAGCGACGCTTCTATTCGTCAGTGGTTTTGGTTGGTTAACTTTATTACCGATGGCGATTTCCCTGCTGCCGGGGATAGCTCTTGTGAGACTTTGGCAGAAAATTGAACGTCAGGATCGTATGATGTAATTGATTGCGGGATATTGACATCCTCACCGCCGTAAACGGACGGTGATTCCTCACCACGCCACCTTTTTAGAATGGTCGCTGAATGGGGTTGACGCTTCACAGGACGCTGCTTCTTTAACAGAAGTCTTATGCTGTCCTCCATGTCCGTTTTTTGAGGTCTCCGATTGCCCACCGGCGACCTTGATATTTACCGCAGCATTGATGTCTCGATCATGAAAAGTCCCACAGAAAAAACATTCCCACTCACGGATATTTAACGCCTTTTTCCCGCCAATATTCCCACAACAGGAACATCGCTGAGACGTTGGCTCCCATCGGGAAATTATCAGAAAATCACGCCCATATTTATCTGACTTTGCTGATAGCATATCTCGAAAAGAACGCCATCCTAAGTCTGATATGGCACGGGATAACTTCCGATTTTTAACCATTACCGATGTGTTTAAATCCTCTAAAACTATCGTTTGATTCTCACAAACAATTTTAGTGGATAGTTTATGCAAGAAATCAGTGCGAGTGTCTGTAATCTTTGCGTGGATTTTAGCCACTCGTTTTCTCGCTTTTTCCCGTCGTTTACTTCCTTTCTGTTTTCTAGAAAGGTTTTTCCGATGCTCTTTTAAGCCGTTTTAGCCGTTTCTTTAAGGGTTTTGGTGCGTCTATCTTTTCTCCTGTTGAAAGAGTCGCAAAAGTGGCAATCCCTAGATCGATCCCTACGGTTTGATCGTTATTTGGCAAAGTTTCGGGACGAATCTCGACAACGAAACTAAGAAAGTATCGATCCGCTGCATCTTTAATCACGGTAACGCTAGAAGGTTTAGAGGGTAATGGACGACTCCAAACGACTTTTAAATCACCGATTTTTGCCAAAGTAACGTGGTGTTGATTAATGGTAAAACCATTGTCAGTAAATCTTGCTGATTGTTTAGATTTACGTTTTTTAAACTTAGGAGGTTTTACTTTCTTTCCCTTCCTTTCTCCCTTACAAGATGCAAAAAAGTTAGAATAGGCTGTCTCTAAATCTCTCAAAGACTGTTGTAAAGGAATAGAAGAAACTTCAGTTAACCACTGTTTTTCTTTGGTTTTTTTAATCTGAGTGAGTCTTTTAGACAACTCGGTATATTTTGGCTTTTTTTCTCCTTGTTGATAGAGTTCTTGGCAGTAAGCTAAGGTATCGTTCCAGACGACACGCACACACCCAAACAATTGAGACAAAAGCCTCTTTTGTTGGTCTGTTGGGTAAATACGGTATTGATACCTTGCTTTCATTGGGTTAAAGTATGTGCGTCTGCATTCTATTGTAACTAGGTCTGCTAATTATATCAAGTCATCTACGAAAAGAAAGACACTCTACAATCAGTGATCAGTAATCAGTGATCAGTAAACAGTAAAAAGACAGTAGGAAAATTCTATTTAATACTGCACACTTAAAAAATCACATCTGATAACTGATAACTTACCCACTGATAACTGATAACTGATAACGGCTCTTCGGTTTGTGTTATGCAATGGACGGGGGTTATAAGGGATGTAACCCTTATATAGAAAGGCATTTAGCGATTTTTGTCAATTGTTTTTGCTCTAGAGCGAACTAATCAATTAAGTCTTTTGCCAGATAAGGATTT
>NZ_JADBSZ010000210.1:0-14022 GCF_020246425.1 Microcystis sp. M079S1 | reverse complement strand
AGGAACTTTTTCTATATACATGGCTATCATTTTAGCAAATGGAGAGAATTCTTGTCCATTAAGAAATGTTACAAATTACATGGGTACATTAAGAAAAGTTAAGGGGGTGCATCCATTGATGGATAAGGGTTTTCGGCTATTATGGTACATATGTATGGAGGGAGTTAAGGTATAGGGATCTTTCTTAATAATTTTGTCAGTAAGCAGTCCAACCCTTATCCTGACTTGATTTCAGTTTTTTCTTTGTCAGTAAGGGTGTCAACAAGGAATATTACAGATTGTTAACCGAGTCTTGAAAGCCTTGTGCTACAAAGGTTTGAAATGTTAAGAAGGATGTGACTAATGGACAGCGCCTATCGGCGGGGGGATCAAAGGCAAAATCTATCTTCTATTTAATTAGAACCACTTACTTAGCTAAAAAACTGATAACTGATAACCCGGGAGAAAATATAATTGTAGCTACCTACCCATTCCTGATTAATTCCTATGGCAGAAGAAACCACCACCCCCGCAACTCCGGCAGCAGAAGCAGAAAAACCGGCTAAACCCGCGGCTGCTAAAAAGCCCAAGGAGCCTACCGTCGAGGAAAAACCCTTCGCTGAATTTATCGAGCAGCATTTTCAGCCCGCACTGGCGGCAGCCTTGCAAAAGCTGGGTATAACTGATATAAAGCTGTCCTTTAAACAGGATAAAATTCCCGTGCAGGGCTTTTCTAGCTCTCCCTGTTGGCAGTTAACCGGCAATTGGCTCAATGGAATGCGTCAATTTAGCATTTATTTTTTGCAAGAAGACATCAACGGTAAAAAAGCTTTTTCGCAAGCTGAGGGCGGCACTCAACCTAGTACGCTTGAATCATTTATGATCGATGAAAGGAAAGTTAGTCTTGATTTACTGTTGTTTTACACCCTGCAACGGCTTAACGGTCAAAAGTGGTTGACGAGAAACTAAAATTGCCGAGGATTAGCGATCGAGAAGGGAGGTAAAATGAGCATAGACGACCACTGCTTATCGATCGCTAATAGTAATTATGCGTGTATTTGTACTACTTTTTAATGCGGGTACGGAAAACGAAGGTATCCACACGATTCAAATGGGAGCTATCAATAAGGTATTGATGTTTGAATCAGAAGATGATGCCACCCGTTATGCTCTACTGTTAGAGGCACAGGATTTTCCGACTCCCACGGTAGAGAAAATTGATTCGGAGGAAGTGGAAGAATTTTGTCGCGGCGCCGGCTATCAAGCGGAAATGATTGAAGCGGGTATGTTGGTAATTCCCCCCGAAAGCAATGCCTCAGAGTTGGATTGGCAAAAAGAGGAAGTCCCCCCCGCCGAGGAGGAGTTTTCCGAGATTCCCGATGCGGAGTTAGACAGCATCCGTCGTCGTCTAGAAGGACTTTTGTGATCCAGTGATTCAGTAAACAGTAATCAGTAACCAGTCAAATCTGAACACTCACCACCTATAGCTTCTAACTGATAACTGATAACTGATAAGTAGTTGGACAAAAGTAAAGTTAACTGTGGGGTAAGGAGTCAGGAGTCAGGAGTGAGGAGTCAGTAAGAATTGCGGCAATTTACATTTCTTAAGATAGACAACAGAATTTATGTCCGACTACTTAACTGATAACTGAACATGACAACTGTGGGGGAATTGGGCGAAAATTTGGTGGCGGATTGGTTGCAATTACAGCAATGGCATATCCTCCAGCGTCGTTGGCGTAGTCCTGGCGGTGAAATCGATTTAATCGTCTTGTCTAAATCTCAGGCGACTCTCGCTTTCGTCGAGGTGAAAACCCGCAGTGCTGGCAATTGGGATTTAGGTGGCAAATTAGCAATCGATAACCGTAAACAAGGGAAAATTTACCAAGCTGCCCAGATATTTCTCTCCTTTTATCCCCAATGCTCCGATTTAACCTGTCGTTTCGATGTGGCTTTGGTTAGTTGTCAAAAAAGTTCTCTATTAGCTTTACCTGAGTTTTCCCTGGATTATCCCTGTCAGCTACAGGCAGGTTATCAATTGCATTTACAGGAATATCTCGTGGCGGTTTTCTAAAAACACAATACGCCCGCCTAGGGAGGCGGGCCTAATCTTGTACAAACGATATGGACTCCTAAAAAATTAACGGACTCAATACAATAGAGTTTTACGGAACCCACAACAGTCTCTCTGTCAACTATCAAGATTTCTGGCGTTGTCAAATTGAAAGATGATCCGAATCAGCTTGGAACTGAAATTACTTTGATAGCAAGGATTGCATTGAATCTTTCATATTCTGATCTGACAACGCCCAAAAAATAGGTAATGCTATTCGTAAACATTGGGGGATTGAAAATCCAGTTGATTGGATTTTAGATGTTACTTTTAATGAAGATCAATGTCGGATTTGCTCCGGCCACAGCCCTCGTAATTTTGCCTTCTTGAGACGCGTCGCACTTAACGCTCTTAACCAAGAATCGACTTACCAACGTAGTATGGCACAAAAAAGCAAACGGGCGGCCATGGATAATAACTATATGATCGCTGTGCTGAAATCCTTTTGTCAAGCCTAATTGAGATGCTCTTACCCTGCCACAACAAGGGCGATCAAAATGCCTCGATTAGTAAACTCCTGATAGGCAACTCTAGCGGTCAATCCGTCAATTTTTGTGCTTAGTCGCTCATCTAAAGCTTTAATTTCTCCTTTAAGTTCGGCCTGTCCGATTTCTAATTTTGTCAGACGTTGATCGATTTTATCAGCTTTGTGGTTGACTTCCTTGATGCTGTCTTTGATTTCCTTGAGGACCGTTTCAAGGGAATAAGTTACGGTTTCGTTAGACATTTGCTAAACTCCCAGAGTTATCCTGCCGCTATCTTAATTATTAATCTTTTTTCTAGTTTAAGATGGCTTACGGTTCACTGCCACGATTGCGCCAGACTTGCCAACCGACGTAACCGAGGAGGAGAGTCGCGCCAAAGGCAAAACCCCAACCACTGGGAACATTGGAGAAACCGAGGGCTAAACTGCCCACCCAGAGAGTTAGGGCGTAGATAAATAATACTGTCAGACGGTGAGAGATACCCGCTTTCAGTAAACGATGGTGTAAATGACGTTTATCAGCCACAAAAGGGGATTTTCCGCGTTTGAGGCGGGAAATAATCACCGTGGACATATCGAGGAGAGGAACCGCGAGGATGAGATAGGGTAATAAGACGGCGGTAACGGCAACGGTAGTCACAGCAGTGGTTTTAGCCAATCCAATCACCGCCACACCCGCGAGGGTAAAACCCATAAAATAGGCCCCACCATCCCCCATAAAAATTTGGGCGGGGTTAAAATTGTAACGCAGAAAACCCAAGGCCCCACCCGCTAAAGCGGCGGCGATAATAGCGGCGGCCGGTTGTCCCATCACCAAAGTTACAATCAAAATCACCACGGCAGATATACCCGAAACCCCCGCCGCTAATCCATCTAAACCGTCAATCCAGTTAATCGCGTTAGCCATCCCCACTAACCAGAGGAGAGTAATCGGTAAACTTAGCCAATGAATTTGTAATAAATCGCCGAAGGGAATAGAGAGGAAATCGATCCTTACCCCGGCTTGCCAAGCTAGAAAAGCGACGCTAAACTGCATTACCAGACGATTGAGCGGCGAAAGATTAAAAAGATCATCCGCTAGACCGATGAGGAAAAAGCCCAAACCGCCTAGGGTTACGCCCCACACTTCCCATTCTCGATCGCTGTTTAAACCGGCAAACCCTCCCAACCACCAAACGATCAGGAGGGCAGTTAACGCGCCGACAAAAATCGAAACTCCCCCCAGTCGAACCATAGGCTTTTCATGGACCTTCCTTTCGTTGGGTTTATCGACGTAACCGCTTTTCAGTCCGACGGTTCTGACGAGGGGGGTACTCCAAAGTACCACTGTATGGGCGATCAGAAAAGCAATTAGATAGTATAAATCTCCAGACATGGGAATTGGGGGGCGATTTAATTCACAATTGACGACCAAAGAACAATCGCCAATTATGAGTTTTTATTATCTCTCGTTTTAGGCCAAGGCGGGGACGGAAATATGGAGATGGGGATAGAGGGGGAAGCTTTCACAGAGTTTCGCTACCCGTTGACGGCAAGTAGTTCTCAGGGCTTCATCACCTGGATTAAGGAGAATATCGGCGATAATGTTGCCAATCTCGATAAATTCCGTTTCTCCTAGTCCTCTGGTGGTCATAGCTGGGGAACCCAAGCGCAGACCACTGGTGACAAAGGGAGACTCGGGATCGAAGGGAACAGTGTTTTTATTAGCGGTAATATTGATCGTACTCACCAAGCGATCGGCTTCTTTCCCGGTCATGCCCACGGATCTTAAATCGAGTAACATCAAGTGATTATCCGTACCATCGGTGACAATTTTAATCCCTCTAGCCTTCAACTGACCTGCCAAAGCTTGGGCATTAGCGATTACTTGTCCCGAATAGATTTTAAACTCCGGTTTCAGGGCCTCCCCAAAAGCCACCGCTTTCGCCGCGACCACGTGTTCTAGGGGCCCGCCTTGGGTACCGGGGAAGACGGATTTATCGAATTTTTTGCCTAATTCCTCGTCTTTGGTCATAATTAAACCACCCCTAGGTCCGCGCAGGGTTTTGTGAGTGGTGGTAGTTACCACATCACAGTAGGGTAGGGGGTTAGGATGATGACCAGTGGCCACTAAACCGGCAATATGGGCGATATCTGCCATCAGGTAGGCCCCCACTTCGTCGGCGATGGCGCGGAATTTCTCAAAATCAATCCGGCGCGAGTAGGCAGAATAACCGCAGATAATTAGTTTGGGTTTTTCCTTGCGGGCGATGTCAAGGATGAGATCGTAGTCCAGGAGTTCGCTTTCGGGACTTACTCCGTACTGTACTACTCGGAACCATTTTCCGGAAACGTTAACGGGGGAACCGTGGGTAAGATGACCACCGTGGGAGAGATCCATGCCCATAATCGTATCGCCGGGCTGCAAGAGGGTCAGGAAAACGGCGAAATTAGCTTGGGCACCGGAGTGGGGTTGTACGTTAGCGTGGTTTGCCCCAAATAGTCGTTTAACCCGATCGATCGCTAATTGTTCCGCTTCGTCAATGTATTCGCAACCGCCATAGTAGCGTTTTTTGGGCAGTCCTTCCGCGTATTTGTTGGTTAAAACCGAACCTTGGGCGGCCATGACGGCAGCCGAGGTAAAGTTTTCACTAGCGATTAATTCTAGGTGATCTCTTTGACGTTGCAGTTCTTTTTGCAGAATCCCCGCGATCGCTGGATCGGTCAAGGATAGTATATCTAAGTTCGTATCAGTCACGGTTACTCGATCCTTTCTTTAACAATTTACCTGTAATCATTGGGTCACTTTCTCCATTTTGGCACAATCTCTAATCTTCCGACACACCAGTGAGCTTAATTGCTTCTCTTCGGGATCGATCGTCGATTGTCAACTGTTAGCGGTAAAATATTCATTTTTAGTCAATAAGTAATAGTAATATTAGCTAATTTAAGAGAAGTTGCCAGTTAAAAGCAAGATAAAAATTACAGTTATTGATGCCGAATACTTTGGGTTTTCGGTAGAACCACCGAAGGTTTAGATTGAGTGATAAAATTGGAAATAATGCCCAATTTTAGCGGTGATTTTCCCTTTAAAAATAACAACTTAGTAGAAGTTCTACAAAAAGTTGACAAATCCAAAAAAGAGGGTGGATTACCTTCAAGATAACCCCCCCGAAAATTACCATTAATTATCTGTAATCAACCGGTATTTCTCATCCCTGCGGCAATACCATTAATCGTCATTAAAGCACCCCTTAATAACTCCTCTTTAGAATAGCGGAAATGAATCACACCGGATTGAGCTTGACTGTTGTATTGACGTAAACGCTTCAGGAGAGACACCTGTAGGAAACCGAGGGGAACGATCGAACCGTTGCGTAACTGCACCGAGCGCTGTAAATTCGGATCATTATCCAATAAATGTTTCTCGCCGGTGATCTGGAGAACAATCTCGCTAGTGCGATTATATTCCTCTTTGATCCTTTCAAACAGACGTTGAAAACGTTCTCGATCTTCCTGTTTAGAAAGTTCACTGACGTAGTGATAGGCCATCTGTAGGTCTACCTTCGATAGAGTCATGTCTGCCTTAGAAATCACCATCTGGAAGAAAGGCCACTTGTGATAAAAATGGCGTAACAATTCCAAATTTCTGCTAGGAGAATCATCGAGAAACATCTGTAAAGCTGTCCCTAAACCATACCAAGCCGGTAAAAGAAAACGGGTTTGGGTCCAACTAAATACCCAGGGAATTGCCCGCAGGGTACTTAAATCCTGTTGACCACTTTTCCGGCGCGCCGGTCGGGAACTAATCTGTAAAAGACTAATTTCAGGAATGGGAGTTACGGACAGAAAGAAGTCTAAAAAGTCCGGTTCTTCATAAATCAAACTGCGATAGGTTTGCCGTGAACGGGTGGCCAACTCCTCCATGATGCGATTCCAGGGTTCGAGATCATCAAAACCACTGCCCAGTAAACTTGCCTGTATGACTGCCGTTACGGCCGTTTCGAGGTTATACAAGGCCAATTCTGGTAAAGAGTATTTCGAGGCTAAAACCTCGCCTTGTTCGGTGATTTTAATGCGACCGTTAATCGTTCCCCGGGGTTGGGCGAGGATAGCGGCGTAGGCCGGTCCACCACCCCGACCGACGGAACCGCCCCGGCCATGAAAAAGACGTAGATTCACGCCGTATTGTTTAGCGGTTTTTTGTAAAGCCTTCTGGGCCTTATGAATTTCCCAATTACTGCTCAAAAAGCCGGAATCTTTATTACTATCGGAGTAACCCACCATAATCTCCTGTAAATTACTCGGTTCCAAGATGGCAGGTTCCGGGGTCACGTCCTCCCCGTTTAAAGCCGCTAAATGGTCGTAACCGCCAGCTAGGGTTGCCCGATAGAGGGGCAATTCAAACAAAGTCTGCATGATGCCGGGGGCGTGTTTGAGGTCATCGACGGTTTCAAAGAGGGGAACGATGCGCAGGGAACTGCGGCTAGTGGCGGGGTCGTATAAACCGGCTTCTTGGGCTAATAACAGCACTTCTAGCACATCGCTGGCCTCGTTGGTCATGCTGATAATGTAGGTTTGGCAGATTTCCAGACCAAATTCCCCTTGCAGACTTCTTAAAACTCGCAGGGTTTCAATGGTTTCGCAGGTTCTTTCCGAGAAGGGCATTTCCCGGGGAATTAAGGGCCGACGGGTTTTTAATTCCCCCACTAACCAGGCGATTTTTTCTGATTCGGTTAATTGACCGTAGGGTTTGGGTAAAACTCCGAGATATTCGGCGATTTCTTCGATACATTCGGCGTGACGGGTGGATTCCTGCCGAAAATCTAACTGAGTCAGGACAAAGCCAAAAATCTCTACTTGGGCGATCAGTCGATCGAGTTCTTGACAAGAAAGACCGGTTTGAAAGAGACTGCGCTTTAATAGCTGTAATTCGGCTAAAAACTCGGAACCGGAGCGATAGATGTTGGTTTCGTTGAGTTTAGTTAATAATTGTCGTTCTTCCGGGTCATTGAGGCGATCATTGCGATCGCGCGTATTTTCCAGACGTTTTTGAATAAAGGCCAATTTGAGGCGATAGGGTTCCTGACGGTAGCGGATTGCTAACTGGCTATAGATTTCGGGCATTTGCTGTTTATCTCTGTCCAGGGAGTCCAGTAACTCCGGCAAGACGTGACACCAGTGCAGGGAGGCACTTAAAATACTGGTCAGGTCGCGAATAGCATCGAGATATTTTTTAATAACGAGATTGCGCTGATAACAGCAGGTTTTCCAGGTGACTTCAGGGGTAACGGAGGGATTGCCATCCCGATCTCCCCCGACCCAAGAACCGAAGCGACAGAAGTTATTTTTCGGCGCTCGTAAACGGGGAAAGGAGGATTCTAGACTTTGCTGCAGACGTAGGGTTAACTGGGGTAGGGAATCGAAGAGAACTTCATCGAAGTAGTGCAGGGCATAATCCACTTCATCGACGACGGTGGGTTTAAATTGGTGTAGTTCATCTGTTCGCCACCAAAAACGTATTTCTTCTTTTAACTGTTTGGTGACTGTCTGTGCTTCTCTGGAGTTAGTTAACCCCATACTGCGAAAGATTTCTTCTGCTTGGTCGAGTTTTTCGAGAATGCCTGAGATACGGCGCTGTTTAATGCGAATGGTATGACGGACAATTTCCGTGGGGTGGGCCGTGAAAACCAGACGAATATCTAACTGATCGAGAAGACGCTGGATTTCCTGGGGGGGGACGTTCACCTGTTTGAGATAGGGAAATAACCAGTGAAATAGTCCCGATTTTGGGCCGGAGTGATCGGACTCGTTCAGGGTTTTTTCTAGCCAATCGGCCCCGACAATGGTGGCTAAAAGGCTTTTTTGCGTTGGGTCAGCCTTGGGACTTTCGTTTTCTTCCCCGATCACCGTCCGTCGCAGTAGTTGCTGATCCCTTTGTTCGTAGTGTTGTTCGATTATATTTATTAACTGGAAATAGAGGGCAAAAGCGCGGGTAACTTTGATCGCTTCCCCTAGTTCCAAGTCTTCGATCATTTTGGCGATCATTGCTTCCGGACTATCATCGGTCACTTGTCCTTCCTCAGAACAGAGATGGCGCAGTAATTCCAGTAAATCGACTAATTCTTGACCACATTCCGAGACTAAGACTTCTTTCCATAAATCTTCGATTAATTTCAGTCTTTGCTGCAGAAACAGGTTGGAAGTGGTGAAAATATCCTGTTCGGTTTCGGTCGAGGGGACAAGGACGCTCATAATTTTAATCAGTAATCAGTAATCAGTAATCAGTAATCAGTAATCAGTAATCAGTAATCAGTAATCAGTAATCAGTAATCAGTAAAAAGAAAGCTCAGAACTTGCCCCTTAATACTATTCACTGAAAACTCGAATCTGATCATTGATAACTGATAACTGATCACTGATAACTGATCGATCGGGATTATTTCTTAGGGTTTGTCAGAAATGAGATTGTATCCCAAAGAATCACATTTTTTCCTATTTTTAACAAAAATTTCACTATTTTTGCCTCTTTTCAGGGGTCAAAAGGACTTTTTTCTTGGATTATTGGTCACTGTTGACCGGTAACTGATCGGGAATATTGAGCAGCGGCAAGCGATCGCCCCGAAAGATTTCCTCGCTGTCTTTCCCGACTTCTATCAACCAATTATTAATAGAACGTAGTCCCAAGTAGGATAAAAGAAAGGGACTGACCGCTAGACTAAGCAAAAGCTCGATCGGTTGAGTTTTCATGGCAATTTCTCGGTTAAAGGACGGCGTTTGATGCGACGAATCGGAAAATTAGCAATCAGGGCTGTAGTCCGTTGGTCACTTTCTAGGATCAACTCGGTTTCCTCGGTGTCGATATCAAGATAACGACTGACCACTTCTAAGATTTCTTGACGCATCATATTAAGAAGTTCGGGACTAAGATCGGCGCGATCATGGGCCAGAATAAGTTTTAAGCGTTTTTTAGCTTGGTCGCCACTTTTGCCCGAACCGCGCCATGCTAGAAGTTTATCGATCAGGTCATTCATAGTAGGTTAAGGGGTTGAGATGAGAGAGTTTAAGGCCCAAACAAGCGACGACGCAGACGAGTAAGAAAACCTTCTTGACCGGCCATTAAATCTAGAAACGGCACATCGCGACCCTGTAAACGCTGGGCAATGTTTCTAAAGGCCATGGAGGGGAGAGAGGTCTTCTCCTCTAATACTAATGGTTCCCCTTTATTAGTGGAAATAATAATTCTTTGATCGTCGGGAATAATCCCCAACAGGGGAATTACCAAGAGGTCGAGAATATCCTCGACGCTGATCATCTGGTTAAGTTGGATCATTTCTGGCCGCAGCCGGTTGACAATCAGACGGATACTCTTAATATCTTCGCTTTCTAGTAATCCCACCACGCGATCGGCATCTCTCACCGCCGACATTTCCGGAGTAGTAACGATGATCGCTTCTTGGGCAGCGGCGATCGCATTGCGAAAACCCATTTCAATTCCTGCCGGGCAATCAATCAATACATAGTCATAACTTTTTGACAATTGGGCGACTAAATCCTTCATTTGATCGGCAGTAATTGCCTCTTTGGTACGGTTTTGTGCCGCCGGTAATAAGACCAGATTTTCCTGTCTTTTATCCTTAACTAAAGCTTTATCAAGGCTACAATCTCCCGCCACCACATCGAGGGCAGTATAAACGATACGCTGTTCTAATCCTAACAATAAATCGAGATTTCTCAGTCCGAAATCAGCATCGACAAGGGCGACTCGACAGCCTAATTGAGATAAGGCTGAACCTAAGTTCGCCGTTACTGTCGTTTTACCAACTCCTCCCTTTCCCGATGTCACCACAATTACACGAGCCATAATTTATATCAGTTATCAGTTATCAGTTATCAGTGATCAGTTACCGGTTATCATTTATCAGTTATCAGCTATCAGTTATTGGTTTGATAGAGTTTTTCATTTCAACGCAGTTAATCCCTATTTTTACTGGTCACTGAATCACTATTTACTGATCACTGTTTACTGGTCACTGATCACTTTTTTTCTACCCATCCAACTTTATCTTTAAAGGTGTAGGTTCTGGAAAAATTATAAGCCCCAATGATGCGGATTCCTCCTTCGCTGATACAGGCAATTTCTGGTTCCATGCGATCGCTATCTAAAGCCGGAGCGCGTGCCACTAATTCAGCGATCCTCAGTTGAGTTAAGTCGATTCGCAGGGCCATAATTACCGCTGCTCGATCGCCGCGGAATCCGGCATGGGCCACACCGCGTAACCCCCCCCAAACTAATATATCGCCATCAGCGACGATCGATCCGCCGGGGTTGACATCGCCCATGACTATCACTGTACCCGGGTGACGGATTTCTACACCTGATCGCAGGGTGGTTTTTAAGTACAAAGGTTCGGCGAGGAGGGATGGCAGCGGTTGCTCGTCCCCGAAAACCCCGGTATTTGATCGCATTTGTTCGACATTGTAACCCATAGTTGCCGCTGCCACTGCGGTTTGTCTTCTTTGGGTTTGGATGGTGTGCAGGGGTAATTCGGCGCTGTCTAAAATTGTGGCGATCGCTTGTAGTTGGCGCGTATCCATCAGGCGATCGTTGGCCCGTAGGTGTACTGGTGTTCTAGCGGGGCTGTTTTGGCCGCTATTACGGAGATAATATTTTAATCCTGTCAAGATATCTGTCCAATCCTGACTTGTCTCCCCGGCGCTGGTTTTGGGCAAAATTAGCACCAATTTCTCACCCTCGCTTTTTAAGTGGATTTGGGCGTATCTCTCTATTACCGAGGCTGATGGCTCAATTTTTTCGGTTTCTGAGTCGATTTCTTGATTTATTCCGGTTTTAGTTTCATCCATAGCCATAATTTTTTACTTAAACAAGACAAAGCGTAAAATAGCGATCAGCAAACCGACGGAAGCGGTAATCAGTGAACCCCCTAAAATGGTTATCAATGCCCAAATTTGATTTTTTTGACTGCCCTCAACTATTTTGAGGCGATTATCCATCCCTTCGACTCTTTCGGTTAATTTGGCCTGTCCTATCTCTAGGGATTTAACATCTTGCTTGATTTCCTTAATATCAGCCTTAATTTCGACGATATTATTCTCGATCGCCGTGAAACGAGTCTCGATCGCCGTGAAACGAGTCTCGATCGCTTTTTGTCCGTTGATAATTAAGTCTTCTAGCCTTTGCAAGTCCGTATCGGCAACAGTTTTCATAAAAATTAACTGGCTATCAGTATAGATGTTTCTTTAATTATGAACCTTGAGCAGCCGGCAGCAGTGGGAATTAGGAATTATGAATTAGGAATTACGGCTGATGTGAGATAGAGAGGTTTGTAAAATCAAAGGGAGGCATCACGATAAAGGTAAGCTAAACGGCGCTTAACCTGCATGATCCAATAGCTATAACCCTTTTGGAGTCTATATCGGTGATCCGAAGTAAAAGCCGTTTAGCTTAATCACTCCAAAGCATGAGGCCTCCCATGAATAGGATAGATGCTCCCACCCTCTTGACTATTATTTATGTCCTGGTGGATGACTGGTATCAAGAACAGGGATATCGCTTGACTCCCATGCTGCCTGGACCTGAGCCTAGTTTCAGTGATAGTGAAATGTTGACCTTTTGGTTTATTCCCTCGTCCCTGCTCATACTGACGAACGCTCCCGCAGCAGAATCCGTATTGCAGTTCATTCAAGGCAACAATATCCTAGCCGACAAGGGGTTTATTGGTACTGATTGGCAGACTGAGATATCAAGAACCACAGGTAATCGAGTCTCTACAGCTAAGAGAGTCAATCAACATCAACAAACTTCTCCCGTCTTTGAGCGACTTCTTCAACATTTTCGAGAACGGATTGAGGGGGTTTTCAATGAGGTGCAGAATACAGGACGCAACTTGGAGCGATTGCTCAGAAAGAAAGTTGAGGGACTTTGTGTCCATCCTTTGAGCAGACTCCTGTTCAACCCTTTGGGCAACTCATATAAGGCGTGATTTTAAAAATTAACTTAATCATAAAGAAAAATTTAACTTTCTCTTTTATAGTAAATTGCAAAACACGATCGAGCGGAAAATTAAGGGGAAAATTTTGATACTACTTATACTAAAAGCCATCCTGATCACCCTAGCGCTCTTGCTACTCGGTGATTTAATTTCTACGTTTCTCTACCATGTTCCGGAACACGTTTTCGGCAAGTTTCACGCTGCGGTACACCACGGCAAAAATCGGAACTTTTTTCATTACGCGGTGTTAAATCGAAATCCGCTAGTTTTACTCGATGGCTTTCTCGGCGCGCTCCCCTATAGTATATATGTATGGGGGAAGTTCAGCTAAAACGCGGTAGAGAAACTGGGCAACCTTGTATGTTATTAAATTATGTAATAACATGATATGTAGTAAACTTTGCCTAAAATCATGAGTAACAAACAATACAATCTAACCTGGGCTAGGATAGGCAATGCTTCAGGTTTCCGTTTGAGTGCCAGTTTTTTTAAGGATAATCCCCAGTTTAAGGAAGCTAAAGGTGCTGTTGAAGTTATCAGCCCTGATACCTTATTAGTCCGCTTACAGCCTCAATCTCTAGAACAGGAGGAAGATGAACTGATGATGAGTTTATTTTTAGATTTTCTGACCAAGCAAGCCCTATTAAATCCTGATGCTGAGTTAGAAGCTTATACGGAAGCGATGGCGGCGGTCGATGAAGAGTTGATGACAGGAGTAGAACTTGATAGTTAACGGTTGGCGAATCTACTTTATTAAAAGACTTTTTGGGCAACAACGCCGCGATTTACAAGTTGAGGTTCGTAAACTAAAAAACACCTTGCCAACAGAAGCATACCGTACTCATTCTACAGTCAAACTCTACAGGGCGATTATGGTCGCCATTAAAGAAAAAATCCCTCTCGACCCTTTTGCTTCCCATTTTGCTCTGACTGGGGCGCTCAAGCATTACGGAAGAGTCAAAAAGATGGGACTACCTGACCGTTATCGCTTATTCTTTCGGGCTATACAAACCAAGGAGTGTAAAGCAATTTTTGTTTTATGGCTAGGCTATCCTCGCAAACAAGGGGATAAAAATGATTGTTATAAAGCCTTCACAAAAATGGTTGAGCGAGGTGATTTTCCCAGTTCTCTTGACGCTTTAATCCTTGATAGCCAAGAAGATTAGCTAGTGATAAGGTGGTTGAAAAAGCGATCGTAACCCACAGATACACTTTCAACTGCGCCTCCACAGAAAGATTGCGATCTAACATTAGCATGAGATCGACGATCGCACTAAGATGATATGATAGTAGTGCATTTTCCTAATTATGGTTCTTCGGTTTGTGTTATGCAATGGACGGGGGTTATAAGGGATGAAACCCTTATAGAAACAGACATTACCGCAATTTTTGTCAATTGTTTGCGATCTGGAGCGAACTAATCAATTAAATCTCTTGCCAGATAAGGATTTAGT
>NZ_JADBSZ010000021.1:0-12688 GCF_020246425.1 Microcystis sp. M079S1 | reverse complement strand
AGTTATCTATAAATTGACGACCACAGTTTACACAAATGTGATTCTGTTTGCCTTTCTTATGACCATTTTTACGGATATGGGTCGATTTACACTCTGGACATTGCATTTAGGATTTCCTCAATTCATACCTCTATTATGCAAGGCCAAAAAGGACTGCGATGGAATTATTAGCATCATTGGCTGTTTAAGGTTTATTCGATCGCTCACTATCGGAGCGATCGATTTTTTGGGGGGGGTATCTCTTGGGAAAATTACTGCCCCGATAAATTACTTTTTTATCGACTTTAATCCAATGGAGACTTTCTAAACGACTTCTAAGATTAGTAATAGTTACTCCCAACTCGTCGGCGATCGCATACAGATGTCCCCATTTAGTCAAGTCACGTCCCTTGATGGCTTTCTCTAACTCACTCATCGCCATTAGTAAACAACTGGCAAAATATTGTGCTTGCCATTCAATTCTTTGGCTAGAATCAACTGTCCGACACAGAAAAGGTTGAATTGTCTCTAGGGAATCTCCCTGATTGATTCGATCCAAAAAGTTAGAGACAGCTGTTTGATTAATATGAAGGACAAAATGACCAATTTCATGGGCTAAACTCGAATTTTTAAAACCTTCTTTTGCTAGGGATGAATTTTGAGAATCTTTTAAGAATTTTACATCTTCATTAAGAATAATTTTCTTTTCTGTGGGAATAATCATTGCGGCGATTTCTCCCTCTTTATCTGGCTTTATATCCGTCCATTCAATAGCCAAATCAAAATGATCGGCCGCCGCTTCCGCAATATCACAATTTTTTAAGGGACGACGACGATGAGCTTTTACTTTCTTAAGAATATTGTCTGCCTGAGCTTCAATCACTGCTTTGGGAATAAAACTATAAGGTTTAATAATATCCAAGATATTTACTCCTCTGGTTCTAATTTTGTCGCCTCAGAAATGACTTTTTTAGCAAAATTGGGATTGTCTTTCATGCGACGCAATAAAATCGGCATTTGTTGGTATTTTTGAACTAATTCTTTGAAGACTTTTTGATCATCTGAACTAAGTCGTCCCGCCAATTCTCCTAATTTTTGAGCATTTAATTTTAAATGAGTCGCTAAGGACTCAATAACTTGCTGACTAGGAGGATAACCCGCATGATCATTTTCTAGCTTCGATAGATAGGTATAGTCTACCCCGATCAACTTAGCTAGTTCTCTCTGACTATATTCCTCCTCTCGACGAGCTTTGCGGATAACCTGTCCAAATGTTTCTGACACTGCTTTTCTCTCAATCGCTCAAAAAAATTATATCAAGGGTTGACTATTTAATTCAACATAAGCTAAAGTTAGTTCATTGGCGTTGATTATTTTAGTCAACACAAGAGCAAACACTGCCGTATCATCCTAGCATTTTCCTGACTGAGGGAAAAAATCGTGTCCTGCCAGTTTCCCAAAAAGCCTTGGTATCCTCCGATGAGCTATAGTCTTTGGCGATCGCTAAAACCAGCGATTGGCTATGAGAATCGCCATTGTCAGACAAAACGGGGGTTTGAAAAAGCGCGAAACAAAGAACCAGAAGTCCAAAGATTACTATCACAAGATAATCAGTCGCAAAAAATTGGTAAGTTGGCACAACGAGGAGTTTTTGAGTTTCATCAAGAGTCGGTGAGATTAACCGGTCCTGATGGGGTGGAACAAGTCGCAGAAATCCTGCAATTAAATCAAGAATCGCCAGAAATTCAAGCCAGGGTTTTAGTAATTTTAAACAATTACTATCAACAACCAATTTTATTGAATAAAGAGATTATTAATTTATCTAGAGGCGATGAAGGTTATCCAGAACCTATTGTTATCGAGCAAGGTAACTATCGGTTTAATTTGTCCGCTGCCTTTGATTGTATTTTTAGAGAAGCCGATGACACTATACATATTTTAGATTTCAAAACTGGTCAATCTAATTTTGATCGTCGTCAGGCTCATGTTTATTTACTGGCGGCTAGTTACCGTTATCCTCGGGAAAAAATTGTCGCTTCTTTTTACAACTTAGAAACCCAAACAAGCTCAGAAAAAATATTCCTGTCTTCAGAGGCAATAGAAGCAGTTAAAATCGAACTAGCTTTCCTGTCCAAAAAACATCAGCAACAACTACAAAAATATAAAGATTACCCCGAAGATTTTTATCATATTTTCCCGCCCAAAAGTGGCTATGTCTGTTGTTATTGTCCTTTTACATCGATTTGTGATTATGCAAATAAGGAGGTTTAGATCATGAATTATACAGCAGCTAACACAGCCAAATCTCCGATTTTTTTGAGTGAAATTAGTTCCTTAACTCTCAAGAATAGTTGTTTAAATTGTTTTCAGCTTAATCATCAAGTTACTAGAAAAATAGGTAATCGTTTTAGTTGGCAATTCAGTCATAAGTTTCCTGCTGTGGTGGTTATTTTTGAAGATAATTGTTTTTGGGTATTAGCTAAAGATGAAAAATCTATTCCTTCTCTACAACAGTGGAAAGAAGCTTTATCAGATATTCAAGAGGTTTTACGAGAAGATATTGGCGATCACTATTATTCTATTCATTGGCTAAAAGACTTTCAGATAACACCTTTAGTTACAGCACAATTAGCAGTTAGAATTCTGAAAATATTTGGTAAATTTTCCGATCCAATAGTTTTTCCCAAAGATAGTCAGATAAGTAAAAACCAAGTACAGGTAAGGAGAGAAGTTGATTTTTGGGCAGAAATCATCAATGACACCGATCCGGCTATTTGTTTAACTGTTGAAAGTAGTATTGTCTA
Organism: Microcystis sp. M079S1; assembly: GCF_020246425.1. Classification (NCBI taxonomy): domain Bacteria; kingdom Bacillati; phylum Cyanobacteriota; class Cyanophyceae; order Chroococcales; family Microcystaceae; genus Microcystis; species Microcystis sp. M079S1. The sequence continues at coordinate 9,905 of NZ_JADBSZ010000021.1, read as the reverse complement.
TAGTGGAGATTTAGAACAATTTTATGAAAATCACCCCTATAGACAAGATGCAGCTAAATTATTAGTAGGTTTAAAGGTTAAAGATATAGAAACCAATGGGATAGCTAAAATTATTAAAATAGCGGGTACAATTGGGGACAAAAGAGAGTATCTATTAACAAAAGCCACGGGTTCAATTAGTCGAAGAAAATTAGAAGAAGCTCATCGGGAGCAACCAGTGGTTGCGGTACAATTTGGCAAAAATCCCCAGGAGTATATTTATGCCTTAGCAGCTTTAAAACCCTGTATGACAGATAAGGATGAGAGTTTTTTTCAAGTCAATTACGGAGAGTTATTAAAGAAAACAAAAATCTTCTATGCTGAACGACAAAAACTATTAAAGTTGTATAAACAGGAAGCACAAAAGACTTTAAATAACTTTGGGTTTCAGTTAAAAGAAAGAAGTATTAACAGCCAAGAATACCCCGAAGTCTTTTGGACTCCTTCTATTTCTCTTGACCAAACTCCCATCTTATTTGGTAAGGGAGAAAGGGGAGAAAAAAGAGAAACTCTCAAAGGATTATCGAAGGGTGGTGTATATAAACGTCATCGAGAATATGAGGATCCTGCTCGTAAAATTCGTTTAGCTATTCTCAAACCAGATAGTTTTAAAGTGGGAGATTTTAGAGAACAATTAGAAAAGCGATTAAAACTTTATAAATTTGAGACTATTTTGCCACCAGAGAATCAAATAAATTTTTCTGTTGAAGGTGAAGGTTCTGAAAAAAGAGCTAGACTGGAAGAAGCAGTTGATCAATTAATTCGAGGAGAAATTCCTGTAGATATTGCTTTAGTATTTCTTCCTCAATCTGATCGCAATGCTGATAATACTGAAGAAGGGAGTTTATATTCGTGGATTAAAAAAAAGTTTCTGGATCGTGGAGTTATAACTCAAATGATTTATGAAAAGACTTTAAATAATAAGAGCAACTATAATAATATTCTCTATCAAGTTGTCCCCGGAATCCTAGCCAAATTAGGAAATTTACCCTATGTCCTTGCTGAACCTCTAGAAATTGCCGATTATTTTATTGGTTTAGATGTGGGAAGGATTCCTAAAAAAAATCTTCCGGGGAGTCTCAATGTTTGTGCAAGTGTGCGACTATATGGAAAACAGGGAGAATTTGTTCGCTGTCGGGTAGAAGATAGTTTAACCGAGGGAGAAGAAATTCCTCAACGTATTCTGGAAAATTTTTTACCGCAAGCTGAACTAAAAAATCAGACAGTTCTCATTTACAGAGATGGTAAATTTCAAGGAAAAGAGGTTGACAATTTACTGGCAAGAGCTAGAGCAATTAATGCTAAATTTATTCTCGTAGAATGTTACAAAACTGGCATTCCTAGACTTTATAATCTTCAGCAAAAGCAGATAAATGCTCCCTCCAAAGGATTAGCTTTAGCTTTATCAAATCGGGAAGTTATCCTGATAACTTCCCAAATTTCTGAACAAATTGGTGTTCCTCGTCCCTTGCGATTAAAAGTTCATGAATTAGGAGAGCAAGTAAATTTAAAACAGTTAGTTGACACTACGTTAAAATTAACTTTACTTCACTATGGTTCTCTCAAAGACCCCCGTTTACCTATTCCTTTGTATGGAGCGGATGCTATTGCTTATCGACGCTTACAAGGAATTTGTCCTAGTTTATTAGAAGATGATTGTCAATTCTGGCTTTAGAGAGGAAAATTATCGATAATTCCCCTAGCAATCTACACCATCTAGAAAAATTAGTCAGTGATTTAGTTAACCAAATTAGTTTACTGACGGCAGAAAATCGAGCCATTAAAGAAAGATTAGCCTATCTTGAATGGGACTTACACGAGAAAATGGTTGTTTACAAGCCGAAAATTTATCTCTACGTCAAATGGTTGACTACTGCTCCGAAGAATATAATTCTCTTGAGGATTCTCTAAGATAATTACTATAGCAGTTACTAGGAATTGCACAGCCGTTTTTTTTGGTGAGCAAGCTTTAGATTTTTTTCTTATTTCTTTGAGCGAAAAATGTCTATCATCAAAGGCGATATTATCCCGCCAATTTATGTTACCAGCGATCGGTCAAAATCATCCCCAATCTGGTAATTATGCCCCCCTAGATAGCCATCTCTGGGCCGATGCCACCTATCCCCTCGGGGCGCATTATCGGGGCGATAGTGTCACCTTTGCCGTCTATTCTAAAAATGCCAGTCAGATTCTTCTGGAAATCTACGATCGCCCGACGGGAGAAAACGCTAAGTATGATTACTGGTTGACAAAAAACCCAAATGATGATATGTGGCGGGCAAAAATCGCCGGTATTGCCCAGGGCAGTTACTACGCTTTTCGCTGTTGGGGTCCCAATTGGCAATTTGATCAAAAATGGCAAAGAGGCCACAGTAACGCCGGTTTTCGGGCAGATGTGGACGATTTCGGCCATCGTTTTAACCCCAATAAAGTCCTCTTCGATCCCTACGCGCGAGAACTTTCCCACGACCTTGAAACCCTGGCCATGATCGCGGCTGGAGAAAATGCGGGAATGTATGCCACGGGAGAAGGGGACTACAAAGGAGTGATCCGGCGGCAATACGATACGGGCAAATGGTCGCCCAAAGGCATTGTTATCGGCCCGGATGGGACTTATACCGGGATTCGTCCCCGTCTGGGTGCCGAAAAAGCGATCATTTATGAGTCCCATGTGCGCGGTTTAAGCAATCACCCCTCCGCTAGTCGTTTAGAAGATATTCTCAAGGGAATTAGGGGTTTTGAGGAAGTGGCTAACGTTCCCGACCAGTACAGAGGAACTTATGCGGGAGCCGGCTATATGGCCAAATACCTGAAAGCGCTAGGATTTACCACGATCGAACTCTTACCAGTCCAAGAAACCGCTAACGATAATAACCCCGACGATCGCCCCGGCGGTAATTATTGGGGTTACATGACCTTTGGTTATTTCGCCCCCGATCGCCGTTATGCTTATGATCGCTCCCCCGGTGGACCCACCAGAGAATTTAAGGCCATGGTCAAAGCTTTCCACGACCAAGGTATGGAAGTTTATCTCGATGTGGTCTATAATCACACGGGAGAAGGGGGCAATTGGGGCGGCAACGATGTCACCCGATTTGTTAGTTTTGGTGGTTTTGATGTGGTGGAATACTATCAACTCACCGATGAACATTATCTAGTCGATGGGGCCACGGGCTGCGGAAATCAATTAAACTTTTCCCATATTGTCACCTGTAATCTCGTCCTTGATTCCCTCACCTATTGGTTAGAAGAAATGGGAGTTGATGGTTTTCGTTTTGATCTGGCCCCCGTCCTCGGTCGAACTCCTTCTAGTCATCAACGACAAGATCGGCGCAAACAAAAACAATTCTTCCCCAAACATCCTTTGTTAGAAAAGATCGAGAAATTAGGCAAAAAATACGATGCCGAAATGATCGCCGAAGCTTGGGATGGCTGGGGTTACGAAGTGGGGAATTTCCCGGCGGGTTGGGGCGAGTGGAATGACCGTTATCGCGATGCAATCCGGCGTTTTTTAAAGGGGGATGGTAATACTTTTAAATTCATCGAACAGGTGAACGGCGATTATCACAATTTTAACGACCAAGGCGGACCGGAAAAATCGATCGATTTTATTGTTGCCCACGATGGTTTTACCCTGATGGATTTGGTCAGTTATAACAATAAAAATAACCTCACTCCCTGGCCCTTTGGTCCTTCCGATGGCGGCAATAATAATAACGATTCTTGGGATTCTGGGGGTGATCAGGCCTTACGTCGCCAAAGATTACGCAACTTTTGGACGATTCAATTTTTATCTCGCGGTGTGCCGATGACTGTCTGGGGCGATGAATTTGGCCGCAGCCAAAATGGTAATAATAATCCCTACAATATTGATAGTGTGGCCACTTGGAATAATTATGATATGATTGCCACCCGTTCACCCCATCTACTGCCCACGGGTTATCGGGAAGCTTATCACAATAATTTTGGCACGGGAACTAATCAAGAAGAACGCAATCCTTTATTTATTTTTGCCGCTTATATTGCTCACTTAAGACAGAATCATATAGCACTCAAACAGCACCGCTACGGTGATATGGTTCTCGATGGGGGCAATAATGTCACCTATTTATTTAAGAAACCCAATGGGGTTAGCGATTTAACTGCCGATGATCGCTGTATTTGGTTTTTAATTGATGGTAGTGCCGTCGGCGATCACGATTTTTTGGTGTTAATTAATATGTATCATCTGCCAGTGGATTTTCGTCTTCCCCCGTCATCCAATAATTATCGTTGGCTAAGAATTATTGACACGGCCGCTTGGGCAGAAACCGATTATAATTGTTGGTCTGTGGATCAAGGGACAGTAATTGCCGATAACTATAAAGTCAATGGTTTTTCGATCGTGGTTTGCGAGGAGATTAACTGAACTACCCACACCGATATCGGGGGTAATTTGGGGACAGATAGGGCAGCCCGCTAATATTGAGATCGAGATCGAGATCGATCCTATGCCGATTTCTGCTATATTTTTGGCAATAGGGAAATATAGACCCCGGCTGCATCTTATGTTTTGCAACCCGAACTTAGCCCAAAATTGCCGTTAAATGTCTAAAACTAAAAGTAGTGTTATTATCCTAACCATAATTTGTATTATCGCCACAGCGATCGGAGTTTATCTGATCGGTGGTATCGACTCCCAACAATTACAGATCTGGTTAAAACAAATGGGAATTATGGCCCCCATTTTGTATATTATTCTCTATACGATCGGGACAATTTTAATCCTGCCTTCTACCCCCTTAAACCTCAGTGGTGGGGCCATCTTTGGGGTAGTTATGGGAACAGTTTGGACAACGATCGCCGCTTTGGTGGCCGCTATAGTTGCCTTTGCTTTTACCCGTACTATCGGCCGGGAATATACCGCCAAAAAATTTCAGGGAAAATGGCAAGCGATCGATGCAGAAATGCAGCAAGGCGGCCTATTTTATATGTTTGCTATCCGTCTATTACCGATTATTCCCTACGGTATCGTTAACTTTGTTGCGGGATTAACTTCTATCCGTTTTCGCGATTATTTCATCGGTACTTTATTAGGCACTGTCCCCGGAATTTTACCCTTTGTCATGATGGGTGCGGGTTTAAAATCTTTGGGAAAAGGCGATATATTGCCCCTAATGGTGGCTTTTACCCTCATTGCTCTGTTAGTAGGTGTGGGAACTTGGTATCGTCGTCGTCGGCAATTTCCCTTTCAGTGATCACGATAAAATTAAGTTAGATTAGGAATATCCCGACTGAATCCTCATTGCTAAGGAGATAGCGTATCGATGCCTGCCGCAGATTATAAAGATTATTATGCCGTTCTGGGAGTAGGTAAAACTGCCAGCGCCGAAGAAATTAAAAAAGCTTTTCGCAAATTAGCCGTCAAATATCACCCCGATCGCAATCCTAACAATAAAAGCGCCGAAGAACGTTTTAAAGAAATTAGCGAAGCTTACGAAGTCCTCTCCGATAGCGAAAAACGCCAAAAATACGATCAATTTGGACAATATTGGCAACAGGCTGGGCGATCAAATTGGCCGGGTGGTAGTCCGGGGGTTGACTTCGGTTCGGCTGGTTTTGACTTTAGCCAGTACAGCACCTTTGATGATTTTATCAATGAACTGCTCGGTCGCATGGGCAGCCCCGGCGGTACTCGCCCCCGTTCCCATTCCTACGGTACTCCAGGGGGAGGATTTGGCGATTTTAGCAATTTTAACGACTTTGCCGGCGCTCGTACTCCACCGCAAGCTGTCACTTCCGGCATCTCCACCGCTAAACTGCGTCTGACTTTTGCGGAAGCTTTACGAGGAGTACAAAAACGGGTTAATTTAGCCGGAGAAATGATCGATATCAAAATCCCCCCAGGAACTAAAACCGGTAATCGTCTCCGGGTACGGGGTAAAGGACTAATCGATCCCTTGAGTAAACAACGGGGAGATCTATTTCTCGATGTGGAATTAGAACCCCATCCTTTCTTTGCTTTTGAAGGCGATAATTTAACCTGTGAAGTGCCGATTACTCCCGATGAGGCGGTTTTAGGCACAGCAATCGAAGTTCCTACCCCCGATGGCATGGTGACGGTAAAAGTTCCCGCCGGTATTCGTTCCGGTCAATCCCTGCGCTTACGAGGCAAAGGTTGGATCGATAATAAAGGACAACGCGGCGATCAATTAGTCAAAATTGTCATCGATACTCCCAAAGAATTAACGGCGATCGAACGGGAATTATACGAGAAAATTAAATCTCAGCGTACCACCGATCCCCGTCGTCATCTCAGACAGGTGCAAATTTAGTCCCTATATCTTAATAGTGAGGTACGAAGTAAAAGGTAGTAAAACGTAGGGTGCGTTAGACGGCAAAAATTGCTGCTTTGAATTGAAGGTAACAATCCGTCGTAACGCACCACCTATCATCAACTAAGTAGTAAAACGTAGGGTGCGTTAGACGGCCAAAATTGCTGCTTTGAATTGAAGGTAACAATCCGTCGTAACGCACCACCTATCATCTGTCTCTGGAGTTTATCCTTGGCTAGAATTTAACCTTACTAGCCAACCAATTAGTGATTAATTTGGGGCTATTTTTCTTCACCCAATAGAGAGCATAAATTCTGAAGATAGGCTTAGAAAAACGAGCGATCGCTTTCATGATAAAATTTAAGTGACGACTATGAAACTTTTTATTAATTAAATTTAACGAACCCACATCGTAAAGACAGTCGATGATAATTCTAAAAGTCGTTTCCTCTCTTTGGAATAAACTATCTATTAACAATAGCACTTCCTGAATCCTTTGCTGTTTAAGCTGTTCTTCTTCGGAAACAGCCGAGAGAATCTGCTGCTGCTTAGATAATTTACTATCCGATGGGGTTAACATGATATGGTAAGGAAAAAATTAACTTGTTTTGATTTTATCCCTATTTGCCGATTTTGCAAGACCAACCCCCCCATCTATCCCCGTTTTTACAATAACACGGATATTTCCTCTCCCATGCCGTCTTGACTGTGATTGCTGTGATTGTGTCATGGACTATGACTGATTATTGATAAAAGGTTGCTGAATACAATATAATCATAGTATTCATTCAATCATTTCAATCACAGTTTAGACTGATGCTGTGATTGTGTCATGGACTGTGATTGATTAAGAAAAATAGGGCAGAATAAAATTATGAAAGCTAAAATGAGGGCTGAATCATGAATGATCCCTTAACCACAAGTTTACTTTAGCAGTACGGGAATTTACCACTGAAGCAATCTCTAAAATCCCTATATTGTGGCAAAAAATCAAAACCCAATAATATAATAAACTCAACCCTCATCACCCCTATTTTATCTATGGACCCCCTTACAGGAGCAGCGATCGCAGTTGGTTCGATTATTGCCACTAAAGCGTTAGAGAAAACCGGTGAAAAAGTGGGAGAGAAAGTTTGGCAACAAACAGGAAAATTTCTCACTTCCCTGAAACAAGTTTCTCCAGATACTGTCACCGCAATTGAAAAAGCACCCGAACAGCCTTTAGATTATGGACAGGCAATTCTGGAGGTGGAATCTGTTGCTAAAACCAGTCCCGAATTAAGCCAAATTATAACCGAGTTGGTTGACATTGTAGAAGCCGAACCTTTACCTAATTTAAAGGATATTCTTAACAATATTGCTAAGGGTTTGCAATCTCAATCCTCTGGACAAAAAACCTATATCAAAACTATTGAAAAAATTGTTAATTTTTCTCAAAGGGACATTAATATTAATGAACAAAATATCACCATGTAATGTCTTGGGTGCGTGCAATACACCCCGACGGAACCGAAAAAAATGCCATTGTAGGGGCGAATTGCGTTCGCCCTTCCCCTTTTAATGTGTTAATATTGTATAAGTAAATATTTTTTTATCACAGCATTATGTTAACAATATGGATCAAAAAATAGTCAATTATGCTCAAGGCAATATCAATATTGACAAGCAAAATATTTATAATTATCCGCCTAACCAAGAGCCTCCTCAACCCAATCCTCACAATTTATCTAATAGTAATATCCCTAAATTTGTTGGTAGGGATCAGGAATTAATTGACTTAAAAAAGCAATTACAACAATCCCAAAAGCTTGCTATATCTACCTTAACGGGAATGGGAGGCATAGGTAAAACCGAACTAGCCAGACAGTTTGGCTGGCAACAATGGCGGGAAAAAGCCTATCCCGGGGGGATATGTTGGTTAAATGTGGCAGAGAGTGACGGCGGTTTTATCGGTACTTCTATTTTAGATTTTGCGCGGGTACATCTCAAATTAACTTTACCGGATGAGGGAGAATTAGACGTAAAAATTCGTTATTGTTGGCAAAACTGGTTAGCGGGAAATGTCCTAATTATTTTTGATGATGTGCGGGATTATCAGCAAATTAGGGATTATTTACCACCGCAAGAAGACAAACGCTTTCAGGTTTTAATTACCACTCGCAAGGAATATTTATCAGCGACAATTGCGACTTTTCGGGTAGAAGTATTAAAAGAAAAAGATGCACTTGATTTATTGCGTTCCTACCTTAAAGACAACAGAATTGACACACAAATCGAGGCAGCTAAATTATTATGTCAGGATTTAGGTTATTTACCCTTGGCGTTAGAATTGGTGGCAAGGTTGCTGGTACGACGACAGGATTGGAAAATTAGCAAAATACGGGAGAAATTAGCCGAAAAAGGCTTAGATGAGCCAATTTTAGCCAAAAATCCCAAGTTTGATACAGAAATGACTGCGGAAAGAGGGTTAAAAGCTGCCTTTAATCTCAGTTGGGAGGAGTTGCATAGCGAACCAGAAGCGCAAATTTTGGCACTTTACCTCAGTTTATTCGCTCTTGCGCCCTTTCCCAAGGGAATGATTCTGGATTTATTTCCCGATGAGGATGGGGATACAGTGGAGGAATGGTTAACCGATAGTTTAGTTCACCTGAGTTTAGTTCAGGATAAGGGTGAGGGTTGGTATGAAATTCATCCCCTGTTGCGTCGCTACTTTCGGGATAAGTTAGAAGCATCACCCCACGCAGAACCAGCAAAACGCCGTTATTGTGGGATTATGGCCAAAAAATCGGCAGAAATGCCACAGGATACGACTGTAGAAATCGTTGAAGAATTTAAACCTTTCCTTCTCCATCTACAAACATCTGTCGGGGAATATTCCCAATATATCGCTGATGAGGATTTAGGTTGGTCCTATACGGGTTTAGCTCGTTATTATGAAGGACAAGGATTGTATGCTATTGCTGAACCTTACTGTCAAGCTTGTTTAACCGCAACTCGAACCCACTTAGGAGACAATCATCCCGATGTGGCAACTTCCCTCAACAATTTAGCAGAATTGTACCGTTCCCAAGGCAGGTACACAGAAGCGGAACCTCTCTATCTAGAAGCATTAGATTTGAGAAAACGACTCTTAGGAGACAATCATCCCGATGTGGCACAATCCCTCAACAATTTAGCATACTTGTACCAATCCCAAGGCAGGTACACAGAAGCGGAACCTCTCTATCTAGAAGCATTAGATTTGTATAAACAACTCTTAGGAGACAATCATCCCGATGTGGCAACTTCCCTCAACAATTTAGCATACTTGTACCAATCCCAAGGCAGGTACACAGAAGCGGAACCTCTCTATCTAGAAGCATTAGATTTGTGTAAACGACTCTTAGGAGACAATCATCCCCATGTGGCAAATTCCCTCAACAATTTAGCAGGATTGTACTATTCCCAAGGCAGGTACGAAGAAGCGGAACCTCTCTATCTAGAAGCTTTAGATTTGAGAAAACGACTCTTAGGAGACAATCATCCCGATGTGGCAACTTCCCTCAACAATTT
>NZ_JADBSZ010000209.1:0-31110 GCF_020246425.1 Microcystis sp. M079S1 | reverse complement strand
CCAAGCTTTTCTGGTCGGAACCCCCTAAGCCGAGTTTTCAAGGTGCTGCGCCGTCCACTTGGTTTTCGAGACTGGCCTTTTAATTCTAACGTAAAGCCAACCTAGAACGGCGGGGTTTCAGACCCAAAATTTCCGATGAGATTTAAGGCCACTCCTGCCGCTTTTCGCTCACAATGGGAATGATCGAGCAGAATAATCTCTAAATTATTAATTGCCTGTTCTATCCAATCCTCAGAGGTGGCACTGACTAATAAATTAATCTTTCCCATCGTCGCTGATTCCAATTTGCTGCCTCTTTCACCCTAACCCAAAAAGTCGAACAACACCAGTCAAAAACTAAGGACACGGCTTCTGTGATAGCCTAGATGATTGGTGAAGCATAAACACGGCCAATCAATCAGATGGATTTTTTACTTGAAGTCGGTACAGAAGAACTACCCGCAGATTTTGTCGATAGCGCGATCGCACAATGGCGGGAAAGAGTTAGCAAGAGTTTAGAGACGGAATCTCTGGACGCGACTGCTATTCAAGTTTACGCAACCCCGCGCCGTTTGGCCGTGTTAATCACAGGATTACCGAGGGAGCAAGAAGATCGCAGCGAGGAGATAAAAGGACCGCCAGTTAGTGCCGCCTACAAAAATGGCAAAATTACCGCTGCTGGTGAGGGTTTTGCTCGAAAACAGGGAGTTAGCACCGATGCTTTCTCAATTCGCGCCACAGACAAAGGAGAATTTGTCTATATTGAAAAAACGATTCCAGGTCGTCAAACAGCCGAGATTTTAACTGAATTAATTCCCCAATGGATTACCCGTTTGGAAGGAAGACGTTTTATGCGTTGGGGAGATGGAGATTTAAGATTTCCCCGGCCAATTCGTTGGTTATTAACTTTAGTGGATGGGGAAGTTTTGCCCCTAGAATTAATTAATGGCTCTACCACTTTAACCAGCGATCGCTTAACTTTTGGTCATCGCATTCTACACCCGCAATCCTTAGCCATTAGTCACCCCCAAGCATATTTAACCAGTTTGCGATCAATTTTTGTGGAAGCGGATCCGCAAGCGCGTCAACAGATAATTACTGATCAGATTAGCACCCTGGCCAAACAACTGGAGGGAGTGGCAGAAATTCCCGCAGATTTATTAGCAGAAGTGACTAACTTAGTCGAATATCCCACGGCAATTGTCGGTAAATTTGACGATGAATTTCTGGAATTACCCCCAGAAGTAATTATTACCGTGATGGTGACACATCAGCGTTATTTCCCGGTGAAAACTCCCCAGGGTTTGTCACCCTATTTCATCACTATTTCCAATGGCGATCCCCAGAAATCTGAGATTATCTCCGCGGGAAATGAAAGGGTTATCCGCGCGCGGTTAGCTGATGCCAGATTTTTCTATACTGCCGATTGTGATGAACCCTTAGATAGTTTTCTTCCTCAACTGGAAACCGTCACTTTCCAAGAAGAATTGGGAACCATGCGCGATAAAGTCGATCGGATTATGGAAATTGCCCAGATGATCGTCGAACAGTTAAATCTCGATGAACAAAGTCGCAGTGATATAGAGTCCACTGCCATGCTTTGTAAAGCGGATTTAGTTACCCAAATGGTTTACGAATTTCCCGAATTACAGGGAGTAATGGCCGAAAAATATGCTTTAATTAGCGGTGAATCGGCTGTAGTTGCCCGGGGCATTTTTGAACATTATCTGCCTCGCAATGCTGGGGATATACTCCCGGAAACAATAACCGGTCAAGTGGTGGGAATTGCTGATCGCTTAGATACTTTAGTCGGTATTTTTGGACTGGGAATGCTGCCCACTGGTTCCTCAGATCCCTTCGCTCTCCGTCGGGCTGCCAATGCAATAATTAGTATTATCTGGTCAGCCGATTTTAATATCAATCTTTTGGCATTAATCGAGCAGATAGCTCAGGATTTTGTCACCAGTCATCCCGATAAACCCAACCCAGTCAATCTGATTAAAGATTTCTTTTTACAACGTCTGCAAACTCTCTTAATTGATGATTTGAGGATAGATTATGATCTCGTTAATGCAGTTTTAGGGGAAAACGATCCAGAGTATAAGTCTCGCGCTTTAGAAAATTTATTAGATACCCGTGAACGCGCTCGCTTTTTATGCCAAATTCGTCAGGATGGTCAGTTAGCCAACATCTATGAAACCGTCAATCGCTCGACCCGTTTAGCACAAAAAGGCGATTTAGATACAACTACCCTAGAAGCCAAGGGAATCATCAATACGGAGTTATTTGAACAATCCTCCGAACCAGCATTTTATGACGCTTTAATTGCCCTAATTCCCGAAACTATCAGCGCAAGAGAGCAAAGAGATTATCAGCGTCTTGTCACTGCTTTAACAGCAATTTCTCCCCTGGTGGCTGACTTTTTTGATGGCGAAAATAGTGTGTTAGTCATGGCAGAAAAAGAATCTGTCCGTCGCAATCGTTTAAATCTGTTGGGTTTACTGCGAAATCACGCCCGAGTCCTAGCAGATTTTGGGGCAATTGTCAAGGGATAATTCAGTTATCAGTTATCAGTTATCAGTTATCAGTTATCAGATTTGAGTTTTCAGTGGACAGTGGTAATCAGTGAGCAGTTGTCAATAGACTACCTTTATTGATTCTCCCCATCACCCCATCACCCCATTTCCCCATCACCCCACACCCCACACCCCACACCCCACACCCCACACCCCATCACCCCACACCTCCACTGATTAATGCACACTGATAACTAAAATGGCCGATTCTGAACTACAGCAACAAGTCCAAAGATTACATCGACTGACGGTATGGGGTCGTTGGTTATTCGTGTTGGGTTGTTGGTTAGGGATTGGTTCGGCGAGTTTATGGGTTTTATGGGATGATATAGCTTTAATGCGGCAATATTTTACTTGGACAGCCCTAAGATACTCTTTAGCTTTCAATTACTGGTCTTCTATCGGTCTAGCCTTTTGTCTTGCCATTACAGGAGCAGTGTTAGTCTGGCAAAGTCGCAATATTATTTTAGGACTTTCCCCCAGAGAAAAACTGCGCTTAGAGCAACGGGTGCAGAAAATTCGGGCCGAAGGGTCGCGTCATCCCCTCTGGCGCTGGATCTTAAAAAGCAGGGAAAAAGACTTACAATGATAAAGATTTGCTGAAAGCTGACGGCTAGAATCCCCACTAGATATAATTCTTTACGCAAAAACTCTTGACTTTTGAATCAACTTATGACCGTGACTCCCCAAGCTCCTCCGAAAACTCGCCGCGTGGTTTTTCCCTTCACCGCTATTGTCGGCCAGGAAGAAATGAAATTATCCCTAATGCTCAACGTCATCGACCCCAAAATTGGCGGGGTGATGATTATGGGGGATCGAGGTACGGGAAAATCGACCACAATTAGGGCTTTAGCCGACCTTTTACCAGAAATTGACGTAGTTGCTAACGATCCCTTTAATTCTGACCCCAATGATCCCGATTTAATGAGCGATGAGGTGCGGCAAAGGGTGGACGAGGCCATCCCCTTGACCATTGCCAAGAAAAAAGTCACTATGGTAGATTTGCCCCTCGGTGCGACGGAGGATCGGGTCTGTGGCACAATTGACATCGAAAAGGCCCTGTCAGAAGGGGTAAAAGCTTTTGAACCGGGTTTGCTGGCCAAAGCTAACCGCGGCATTCTCTATGTGGATGAAGTCAATTTACTTGACGATCACCTCGTCGATGTGCTATTGGATTCGGCCGCTAGTGGTTGGAATACGGTGGAACGGGAAGGAATTTCCATCCGTCACCCGGCCCGGTTTGTTTTGGTGGGATCGGGCAACCCAGAAGAGGGAGAATTGCGCCCACAACTGCTCGATCGCTTTGGAATGCACGCCGAGATTCACACCGTCAAAGAACCACCTCTACGGGTCAAAATCGTGGAACAGCGTGCGGAATTTGATGGCAATCCCCTCTCGTTTTTAGAGAAATATAACTTAGAACAGGAAGAACTGCAAAGAAAGCTAGTGGAGGCCCAGAATCTTTTGCCTTCCGTGGAGCTTGATTATGATCTGCGGGTGAAAATTTCCGAGGTTTGTTCCGAGTTAGACGTGGACGGATTGCGCGGCGATATCGTTACCAATCGCGCCGCTAAAGCTCTGGCCGCTTTGGAAGGACGGACAACTGTGACGGTAGATGATATCCGTCGGGTAATTGTTCTCTGTTTACGTCACCGTTTGCGGAAAGATCCCCTAGAATCGATCGATTCTGGTTATAAAGTCTTGAAAGCTTTTAATCGCGTCTTTGGATTAGAGGAAAATTCCTAAATCTAATTCACCCTCTCTCCGAAGAGAGGGTTTTTGACTGGATTTAGAGATGAAGGCCAAAAAGGGCTAGATGTGGCCGAATAAGCTAGAATTTTATCGACTGCTGTTATCCTCTGGGGGAATGTCGATGTGGGTTGAAAGTATAACACTCGAAAACATTAAATGCTTCCAGAATCAAGAGATTAAATTTATTAGTAATCCCAATAATCAACGTCGTCAGGATGCTAAACCTTATCATTGGATCACTTTATTGGGAGAAAATGGAGTAGGAAAAAGCACGATTTTACAGGCTTTAGCTTTGCTGCTCGCGGGACCAGAAGCAGCCAAAGAATTATTACCACGTCCGACTGGTTGGATATGTAATCCCAAGACACCGGGTAAATTAACCGCAGTGCTTCATCAAGAAGATGGGGATGCGGGAAAATTTGGTACGGATAAAACTCGAAAAACTTTTGCTTATTCCTATTTTGTTACAGGCACGGAAAGGTTAGAGTTAGGAGGCAGTAAGGACAAACAAACCTATACAGAACCAGCATTAATCGAAGAAAATACTAAAATTTTAAGTTGGTTGCGAGCCAATGCTTTTGCCTCCGATAATCATGGTTGGTTTGCCGTCGGTTATGGAGCTTTCCGTCGTTTGACACGAGTGAGTCAAGTGATCATTCCTAGTCTTGAACCCCCGCAACGCTCTAGCAACTTTTTCAGCCAATTTAATGAGGATACATCTTTAAGTTCTTTTGAGAGATGGATGGTGTATTTAGATTATCGAATAGCCAAAAATCCTGAAGATAGTAAATCCAAACAAATGAAAAAAATCGGCGAAGAAGCAATTACTAAACTGTTACCCGGTAATGTAGAAATTGCTGAAGTAACTGCCGATGCCTTGATTCAGTTTCTAGTTAACGGTCAAAAAGTTCCAACCATTAGTTTATCCGATGGTTTTCGGAGTATGATTGCTTTAGCCGGAGATTTAATTTGGCGATTATTACAATCCTTCCCCAATCTAGATAAACCCACAGAGGCTTCTGGAGTCGTCTTAATCGATGAGTTAGATATTCATTTACATCCTTCTTGGCAAAGGGAAATTGCTGGATGGTTACAGGAAGTTTTTCCCAACCTTCAATTCTTTGTCGCTACTCATAGTCCTTTAATCGCTGCCGGTGCGGGGGAAAAGTCTTTAACCCTACGAATCGATCTGGTAGAGGGTGAATCAGAGATTGTAGAAATTCCTTATAAAGAATTAGCGGCTAATGTTGATCGTACTTTAACAAGTTCTGCTTTTGGTTTGAAATCAACCTTTCCCACTGAGACAGAAAATAAAATTAAGCGTTACCACCAACTAAATCGTAAAAATAAAAATCTGGCAGCAGAAGAAAAGGAAGAATATGAACAACTGTCATTATTTGTTGGAGAAGTTAAACCCTTTGGCGAAATTAGTCAACCTAATAGTTTAGAATCCCGAATTGATGCCTTACTAGAGGAGCGTTTATCTTGATTCCTGTCACCAGAATATCAGAGCCACGCGTATTAGCTAAAAATGCCGCTCGTTGGCTAGAGGCTTTAGAATCAATAAAATCAAACAACAAGGCAACTAAAGCTCAAATTAACCAAGCACAAAATAAATACAGTCATCCGCAAGTTAAAGACGCATTAGTTAAAATGTTTAATGGGAAATGCGCTTACTGTGAAAGTAAGATTACAGTGGTAACTTACGGAGCGATCGAACATTTTTATCCAAAAAGCCAGTATCCTGATCTGACTTTTACTTGGGAGAATTTACTGCTTTCTTGTGATAAATGTAATGATGCCAATCACAAAGGCACAAATTTTCCTATCGATGATATCACAGGAAATCCTCTGTTAATAGACCCCACGGATGGAGTAACCGATCCGAATACACATCTTGAATTTGTTTGGGATGAAATGGCAAAATTGGCCAGTGTTTATGGTCGGGATCGGCGTGGTCAAATTGTTGAAGATTTGTTCGATCTCAATGGTATGCGTGGACGAAAAGAATTAATTAACTATCGTAGTCAATATATTAAAAGGTTGTTAGCATTATTACGTTTCGCAAAACAAGGAGACTCGGAGGCTTTATCTTTACTGCAAGAAGCTTGTCAATCGGGAGCGGAATATTATGCTTTTGCTAGTATTTATATACTGCCTCATTTGCCTCCCTAAAATCAGGGGTAATTATTATCTACAGTCTGAAAAACAAAATTTCTCGCTTATTATTCTCACCCTACTTGATATTTATGTCTCGTCCTGTTGTTTATTTTGCCGTTACTAATCATGGTTTTGGCCATGCTGTCCGCAGTGCTTCGGTAGTAGCTAATATTATTGAACTTAATCCCGAAATTTTGCCGATATTAGTGACCACGGCCCCGCGCTGGTTATTAGATTCCTATATATCTGGAGAATATATTCAAAGACCCCGGGGGTTTGATGTGGGGGTAATCCAATCGGATAGTTTAACGATGGATAAATTAGCTACCAAAGAAAAACTAGAACAAATAATTGCTCAATCAAGGGCAATTATTGCCAGTGAAGTGAATTTTATTAAAACTAATCGTGTGGGTTTAGTTGTGGCCGATTTACCGCCTTTAGCGGCACTAATTGCCAAAAGTGCGGGGCTTCCTTGTTGGATGATCGGTAACTTCGGCTGGGATTTTATCTATCGTGATTGGGGTGAAGAATTCGCCAGTATTAGTGATTGGATTAGTCGTTGTTATAATCAATGCGATCGCTTGTTTAAACTGCCTTTAGCAGAAGCAATGACAGCATTTCCCCATGTTACCGAGGCAGGTTTAACCGGAGGTACACCCCGCTACAGTGAAGAACAATTGCGACAGGAATTTAAGCTAAATGCCCCTAAAGAAAAAACTATTTTATTGAGTTTTGGGGGGTTAGGATTAGAAGCAATTCCATATAATAACCTCGCCAGTTTTTCCGATTGGCAATTTATCACTTTTGAAAAAAACGCGCCCGAACTGCCCAATTTAGTCCGCTTACAGGATAAACCAGATCGGAGCTATCGTCCCGTGGATTTTATGCTCCTGTGCGATCGAATTATTTCCAAACCGGGATATAGTACCTTTGCCGAGGCTTTAAAATTAGAGGTGCCGATTGTTTCCCTAATGCGAGAAGGTTTCGCCGAATCAGCGATTTTATTGGCTGGAATCCAAGATTATAGTTATCATCAAATTATTAGCAGTAAAGAATTTTTTCAAGGTAATTGGGACTTTTTACGCCAAGCCCCCCAACCGCCCAGATTAAAGGTTAAACCGCCTAAAGATGGTGCAGAATCGATCGCGAGAGCTATTGTAGAATACTTTGAGAGGCATTAACCCTCCCGGGGAAAGTTGACGGCGAACCTGAGCATAGAACTAGGGAGACAGAAACAAGATCGGGCAGAAAGCCGATACTTGTTACAATAGTTTACAAATCACCCTGCCCCGTCACCGAACTATGTCCGAACAGATGATCTCCCCAGAGACGCAAAACCCAGAAGCGATTACCGTTGAAGTGCAGCCCGTCCATATTCCCGAAGAGCATCGGGAAGATATTGGCCCCATGGATGACAACGTAGCCGAGAGTTGGCGCTACAATCCCCAAGTTATTAACGACTATTACCGTCGGCGACCTCTAGACGTTTTGGGGAGATTAATCGAAATTGCCCTGCCGGTTTTATCTTTTGTCATCGGTATCTGGTGGGATAAACTGCGGGGAAAATCGCCGAAAAATGAAATTAGACGGGCCGTACAATTGCGGGAAATGTTGACCAAATTGGGACCGACCTATATTAAGATCGGTCAAGCTCTCTCTACCCGGCCTGATTTAGTACCGCCTTTATATTTAGAAGAATTAACCACTCTCCAGGATCAAATCCCCTCTTTTCCTAACGAAATTGCCTATCGTTTTATCGAAGAAGAATTAGGTTATTCTCCCGAGGAAATTTACGCAGAATTATCCCCCAATCCCATAGCAGCCGCTTCCCTAGGACAAGTTTACAAAGGTAAATTAAAAACCGGAGAGAGAGTCGCCGTTAAAGTACAGCGTCCCGATTTGATTCGCTGTATAACTTTAGATGTGTATATCATGCGTAGTTTGGCGACTTGGGTGAAAGGTAATATTAAAAGACTTCGCTCCGATTTAGTGGCAATTACCGACGAATTAGCCAGTCGCATTTTTGAAGAAATTAATTATCTTCACGAAGGACAAAACGCCGAAAAATTCGCTCAACTTTATGGTCACATTGCCGAAATTTACATCCCCAAAATCTACTGGAAATATACTGGGCGACGGGTTTTAACCATGGAGTGGGTGGACGGCACCAAATTAACTAATATCAAAGAAATTCAAGCCCAGGGTATTGATGCCACCCACTTAGTTAATGTGGGGGTGCAGTGTTCTTTGCGTCAATTACTTGAACACGGATTTTTCCATGCGGATCCCCATCCGGGTAATTTATTAGCGACTCCCGACGGTAAATTAGCTTATCTTGATTTCGGCATGATGAGCAATATTGAACCCTATCAACGCTACGGTTTAATCGAAGCGGTGGTGCATTTAGTCAACCGAGATTTTGAGTCTTTGGCCAAGGATTACGTTAAGTTAGACTTCCTGTCACCAACTACCAATTTAGAGCCAATTGTTCCCGCTTTTTCGGAAGTTTTCGGTAATGCTTTAGGGGCGAGTGTGGCAGAATTAAACTTTAAAAGTATCACCGATAAAATGTCGGCGATGATGTATGAGTTTCCCTTTCGAGTTCCTGCCTATTATGCCCTGATTATTCGCTCGATGGTGACTTTAGAGGGAATAGCAATTGGCATCGATCCTAATTTTAAGGTACTTAGTAAAGCCTATCCTTACATTGCTAAACGTCTGCTCACCGATCCTTCCACGGAGTTGCGAGATTCCCTGCGGGATTTATTGTTTAAAGACGGTACTTTTCGCTGGAATCGTTTAGAAAATCTCTTGCGTAATGCTAAAGATTCTAATGATTTTAACTTCGAGAAAGTCACCGAACAAGCGTTAGATTTTCTCCTTTCAGATAGGGGTATATTTATCCGCGAAAAATTAGTGAATGAGTTAGTCAATGCTCTCGATAACTTCGGTCGTCGAACTTGGTTTAATCTCACGGTTAATTTCCGGGAACAGGTGGGTTTAGCGGTGCAAGAAACTCCCCCAGAATTGTTGGGTGATGCTAAGACTTTCGAGCATCTTCGCAACATCTTTAGTATTTTACAGGAAACGAAAGGATTCGATGCCATGGCTATGGTGCCAGTGATGACTAAACTAATCGCTAAACCGGAAACCCAACAGATGGGACAAAAAATTGCTGAAGGTTTACTACAAAAATCCCTAGCGCGTTTAATTCGTTACTTAGTTCTCGAATTCGATACACCAAATCATCGGCAAAATGGAGAATTACCGAAAGCTTTACCCGCTGCCGATTAACCTCTGTTCGGGTGAGTTCCACCGACGGCTCAAAATCTGAGCATTTCCGATAATAAAGGCCGTGGAATAAATTTCACGGCTCAGAGAAAAACGTTAAACCATTTTTAAAGTTTTTTTATCCTAGCCGGTTAACGGGGTTTAAAGGTAACTTGTAAACCGTCCCGGGGGTGAGGAGTGGGGATAGAGGTGAGGGTGAGATCTTGATTGGGGAGTAATTGCCAATCGTACTTTTGTACTAAACGGACGGCTAAAATTTTCATCTCTAAACGAGCGAATTCTTTGCCTATACATTCGCGTAATCCCGCACCAAAAGGGATATATCCGTAGGGTTTTTCCTCGGCTAAAAAGCGATCGGGATCGAAGGTTTCAGGACGAGAATAAATATTATTATCTTTATGGGTATTGGTGATTTGATACTGCACTACCCATCCTTTCGGCAAATGATAACCGTTAAATTGACAGTCTTCTACTACCCGACGGAATCCTCCTCCCACGGGTGGAGTAAAACGTAAAACTTCTTTTAAAACGCGATCTAAATAGGTCATCTGTTTAAGGGTATCGACGCTTAAAGGAGTCGATAGATCAAAATTAGTTATTTCCTCGAGGACAAGCTGAAAAATATCGGGATGCAGTGCCATTTGTAGGCAGAAAGTGGCGATAGCGGAGGTTAAAGTTTCATGACCAGCAAAGAGTAATAATAGCACTTGATCCTTTAATTCTGCTAAGGATAAACTTTGACCGTTTTCGTCTTTAGCTTGTAAAAGGATAGCCAGAGCATCTTGGCCGGGGTCATCATTTTTTTTTCTTTCTAAAATGATAGTTTCTATGGCTTCCAGTAATTCTTCTCGACAGCGTAATGCTTTGCCAAAAGCTGTCCAGGGAAGGGGAATGGGAAGGGTAAATAGTCCCGCACACCAAGTATCAAAAGCTTCTCCTAATTTGGTAGCAGAACCATGATCAAGACCGACAAATAATTTACAGGCGATATCGAGGGTATAGTTTCTTAATTCAGGATACCATGACAGGGTTTTTGCGGTTTGCCAACGCTCTAAATAGTGAGCGGTAATTGTTTCTACCGTAGGGATATAACTTGCTAGGGACCGGGGTTGAAAAGCTTGATAGATTAAGCGACGACGGGAAGCGTGGACATCTCCTGTATGCACCGCTAAAGATGCGCTGCCGAGGAGAGTTTTGGTACTTTTAGGCCAAGTTGCCGCAAAGTATTTATTCTCGTTGCTGAGGAGAAACCGGTTAGCTTCGGCACCAGATAAAATAATCGTGGGACTGCCAAAAATATGAGTACGGAAAAGTTGACCATATTTATTATGACGTTTGCTGGCAAAATCCCCATCGGTCAAAAAAGCGATTGTTTCTCCTAATAGGGGTAATCCGAAACTGCCGGGGGGTAGGGGTAAATCGTTGCTTATAGTCATCGCTGCCTCTAGGGTAAAACTAATCAGTTGCCGTCGATTAACCCTGTTTATTTTAACCTAAAGCGGCGGAGAATTGATCGCGTAATCTAGCCTAGCAATTAGCGATCGCACTCAGCAACGGTAAGTACCTAAGCAAAGTTAATTACACATCTCACCAGTCAGTCAACAGCGAGAATTGCCGCCAATTGACATTTTTTAAGATCACCGCCATAATTAGGGCTTGCTCAATAAATGTGAAAACCTTGTTGGGTAAGACTTTTAGACTTTTTGGTTTCCAAAAAGTACCAGATATGGGAGTGATCGGGTGGAAAATTCCTGGACTTTTTCCCTGAAAATTAGGTAATTGACCAGATGAAAATCGCTAAAACCCTACACCCTACACCCTACACCCTACACCCTACACCCCGCCCCCAGGAAAAACTTTTTGCCGCAAACCCTAATTAGCCGTTGCTAATAATAATTCGCGGCAAACGATGCTTAAAACCGCAGAGAATTTCCCAGGATATCGTACCTAAATCTCGCGCCCAATCGTCGGCGGTGATGCACTGTGGGCCATCTTTACCGATAAGTGTGACGATTTCCCCTGTTTTTACCTCTGGAATCTCGCTCACGTCAATCATTAACTGATCCATGGTTATCGCGCCGATTTGGGGTACTAAACGTCCTCTCAGGGATACTTTTAAACGATTGGAGAGATTGCGGGGAATTCCATCAGCGTAACCGATACCGACCACAGCAATACGAGTATCTTTTGCCGCTATGTACTGATGACCATAACTCACTCCGGAGCCGGCGGCAATGGTTTTGACTTGGGCAATGCGTGCTTTTACTTGTAGGACGGGTTGCAAAGGGACTTTATCGGTGAGATGATCGGCAGGATAAAGACCGTAGAGAGCTAATCCGACTCTAACTCGATCGTAGTGCAGAGATCGATCGCTTAGGGTAGCGGCAGAGTTGGCTAAATGCAGACAGGGAGGATGATAACCTTTTGAGCTTAACTCGGCGATCGCTTGTTGGAATCTTTGCCGTTGTAACTGCATGATTTCGGGGTTGGGATCGTCAGCCGTGGCAAAATGCGAGTATATACTGGCAATTTTCAGGTTAGGAGCCTCTAAAACCTGTTCGACGAATTTTGTGCCGTTTTGCCATTGTGTACCTAAGCGAGACATCCCCGTATCTAGTTTGATATGGACTGGCAGCCGCTGCTCTAAGCGTCTCATCACGGTGGCAAAAATTTGCACCTGTTCGATTTGCACCAGGGTGGGTTGCAATTGCCAATGGGCTAAGGCTGCCACTTCTTCCGGGGTATTGACTGCCCCTAAAATCATAATTGGGGCAACGATTCCCGCTTCCCGTAGTTCGATACCTTCCCCGATAGTCGCGATGGCTAAAGATTGCGCCCCAGCTTCTAAAACGCTGTTAGCCACCTTAACTGCCCCGTGTCCGTAAGCATCGGCTTTAATTACCGCCATTAATTCCGTTTTTGGGGCTAATAAGGCCTTGACTTTTCGCACGTTTTGTTGTAAGGCAGAGCGATCAATCTCTACCCAAGCACGATAGCGAATTACTTCCGACAATTGATAATCATGACGGTTTTTGGGCGGATTGATGATTTTTGATTCGATGCTAAACGTCACTCGCTCACTCCTTTGCACACATAACCCAATTTATAGCAAAAGAAAACCGAGAGGGCTAGGAAAAAAGCCTGAAACTCCTCTGGATTTCCTCCTTTTTGCCTGTGGAATCTGGGTTTTAAGATGAATGGGATGTTAGGAAGTTCCCGAAAAAATTGGCAGTTAGGGTTATCGGTGTTAGGGGTTAGGGTTTTTCCGTAGAGAATGAACAGTAACGGGTAATCAGTGACAAGAAAGTAGCGAAGTTTTCACCTAACACTATCTCAGTGGTTGGACAGAAGTGAAGTTAACTGTGGGGTAAGGAATGCCAAAAAGCCTAGACTTAAGATAAAATTATATCCAACCAGATGCAGTATAGGAGTTTAGCCAATGTCTAACGAAACTGTTACTTATTCCCTAGAAGCTGTCCTCACAAGGATTGAGGGAAAGATCGATAAGATTGATGAGCGCTTGACAAAAGTAGAAATAGGATTAACCGATCTCAAAGGGGATATTAAAGTGTTAGACGAGAAAATCGAAGGCATCGACAATCGGCTAAAATCAGTGGAAGGAACCCAAAAAAATCAGGTCTGGACATTAATTATCCTTTTGGGGAGTGCCATTTTTACGGCCGGATGGAAAGTATTTTTTTCCAGTAATATCTGATCTTTCTAATTCTCAACAAGACTACAGTTAACCGCTCCTGACAGAAAATTTTCTTAAAGCCTAGACTTAAGATAAAATTATATCCAACCGGATGCAGTATAGGAGTTTACCAAATGTCTAACGAAACTGTTACTTATTCCCTAGAAGCTGTCCTCACAAGGATTGAGGGAAAGATCGACTCGCTTGAGAAGCGGGTTAACGAAAGATTTGACAAGGTAGAAGATCGGTTAACCAAACTAGAAATAGGAGTAACTGATCTCAAAGGTGATATTAAAGTGTTAGACGAGAAAATCGAAGGCATCGACAATCGGCTAATATCGGTAGAGGGAACCCAAAAAAATCAGGTCTGGACATTGATTATCCTTTTGGGAAGTGCCATTATTACGGCTGCTTGGAAAGTATTTTTTTCCAGTAATATCTGAGTTCTCTAATTCTCAACAAGACTACAGTTAATCGCTCCTGAAAGAAAATTTTCTTAAAGCCCAGACTAAGATAAAATTATATCCAACCAGATGCAGTATAGGAGTTTAGCCAATGTCTAACGAAACTGTCACTTATTCCCTAGAAGCTGTCCTTAAAGAAATTAAAGACAGTATCAAGGAAGTTAGTCAAAAATTCGATAAGATTGATGAGCGCTTGACCAAAGTAGAAATAGGAATAGCCGATCTCAAAGGGGATATTAAAGTTTTAGACGGGAAAATCGAAGGCATCGACAATCGGCTAAAATCAGTGGAAGGAACCCAAAAAAATCAGGTCTGGACATTAATCATCCTTTTGGGAAGTGCCATTATTACGGCTGCTTGGAAAGTATTTTTTTCCGGCAATATCTGAGTTCTCCAATCCTCAACAAGACTACAGTTAATCGCTCCTGAAAGAAAATTTTCTTAAAGCCTAGACTAAGATAAAATTATATCCAACCAGATGCAGTATAGGAGTTTAGCCAATGTCTAACGAAACTGTCACTTATTCCCTGGATGTCGTCCTTAAAGAAATTAAAGACAGTATCAAGGAAGTTAGTCAAAAATTCGATAAGATTGATGAACGCTTGACAAAAGTAGAAATAGGAATAGCTGATCTCAAAGGGGATATTAAAGTGTTAGACGGGAAAATTGAAGGCATCGACAATCGGCTCAGATCGGTAGAGGGAACCCAAAAAAATCAGGTCTGGACATTAATCATCCTTTTGGGGAGTGCCATTATTACGGCCGCTTGGAAAGTCTTTTTTTCCAATAATATCTGAGTTATCCAATCTCAACAAAACTACAGTTAACCCAACACAAAAGGATAAAACCTTGTTTCTGGTTGACCAGATTTCCTAATTGCTTATTTACCAATACAAAAACGGCTAAAAATGCGATCGAGTACCGATTCAGTCACTTCTTCGCCGGTAATTTCTCCTAAGGATTGAATGGCAGTACGCAGATCGATCGACCAAAAATCAAAAGGTAAATTTTGGTCAATTGTTTTTTTGACCTGTTGCAAAGCAATTTTCGCCCTAGTTAAAGCGGCCGCTTGTCGTTGATTAATGGCTAAATCCAAATTAGCCGCCTGTAATTCTTGATTTTGGACAGCATTAATAATAGTTTTTTCTAAGTCTTCAATACCCTGATTTTGGGCGGCCGACAGCTTGACAACTCGCTTAATTTCTGCTGGGTAAATTACTGTTTCAGGATTAGCCAAATCAATTTTATTAATCACTAAAATTAATCGGCGATCGCTGACAGAGCGATAAATTTCCTCGTCTTCCTCAGTCCATCCGGACTCTGCGGAGACGGTTAAGAGAACTAAATCAGCAGACCGGGCCGTTTGGCGGGAACGTTCCACCCCAATTTGTTCGACTCGATCGCTGGCCGAGCGAATTCCTGCCGTATCGAGGACTTGTACGGGGATTCCCGCCACAACTAGCTGAGATTCGACAATATCGCGGGTAGTGCCAGGTAAATCGGTGACAATCGCTCGATCGCTCCGACTCCAAGCATTTAACAAACTGGATTTACCCACATTCGGCCGCCCCACGATCGCCACTTTCAGACCACTACGCAGCAATTCCCCGCGCTCGGCGGTGGCCAAAATTAAATTTACTTGACAAAAAACCTGTTCTATGCTATGGAGAACCGCCTCGTGATCCAAGGACGGTAAATCTTCTTCAAAGTCAATACGGGCCTCAATTTCGGCCAAAATATCGAGACAGGTGGCGCGCAAATGGCGGATCGGTTGAGCGAGTTTCCCCTGTAAACCAGCGAGGGCAAATTGTGCCGCTTGGGGAGAACGCGCCCCAACGAGATCGACGACGCTTTCGGCTTGAGTTAGGTCAATTCTGCCGTTGAGAAAGGCACGGAGGCTAAATTCCCCCGCTTGGGCCAAACGCGCCCCATTTTCTAGACATAACTGTAACACCTGTTGTACGGGCATAATGCCACCATGACAGTGAAATTCCACCACATCCTCGCGGGTGAAAGAGCGGGGCGCTAACATGAGCAACAGCAAAGCTTCATCGATAATTGCTTGACTTTGGGGATGCCGGATATAACCGTAGAGAAGACGATGACTTTCCCAGGGTTGACGGTTGGGGGTATGGAAAAGCCGACGAGCGATCGCCACTGCCTGACTACCAGATAAACGGACAATACCGATACTACCCTGTTCCGGAACGATCGCCGTAGCGATGGCGGCGATCGTATCCCCTGTATTTAACATCTCTTAATCACTCCTTGCTAAAATTGAAGTTGGTATCAATTTTGTCAGCATTTATCCCGAAAATATGCGCTCACGGTCATTAAAAGCGAAAAATAAAGGGAATGGCTTAATTAATCGTCTGACGCGCTCCTGTCGCTACTGGTGGGTTCGCTTGGTGCGATTGCAGGGACATCCGATCGAAATCGCTCGCGGGTTAGCGGTGGGGGTGTTTTCTGGGGCCTTTCCCTGGATGGGATTACAGATCATTATTGCGATTTTTTTAGCTTTCTGTGTGCGGGGCAATAAAATCGCAGCAGCGGCAGCCACTTGGGTGAGTAATCCTTTTACCTATATTCCCCTGTTTTTGTTTAACTATAAATTGGGAGAATTGTTTTTAGGTCAAGGAAATCAAGCGATCGATAGTCGTATTTTTGCCTCTAACCAAAGTTGGGCGGAAAATTGGGCGAGTTTGAGCGGCGAATTTTTATTAAAGCTATTTTTCGGTAGTTTGATTACAGGTCTGTTGGCGGGCATTATGACTTATTTTGTTAGTTATCGTCTCCTCAGTCAATGGCATCATCGCCGACAAACTGGTAGAAAACGCCGATAAAGCGGATTATTTGCTTAATTTTTGAGCCAATCATTTTTTACCCACACCATCCCCAGACGATGTGGGCTAAATCGGGCTAAATCCCTTCTTTTCTAGCTAAAAGGACGGGACAATTGACATTAACCCGCACATAATCCGAGAGGGAAGTACCGAGAAGGCGATCGAGATCTGGTAAACTCTTAGCCACGGAAGGACGGCGATCGGGCGAACCCAACAGTAAGAGATCCACATTATAATCATCGACGAGTTTGCAGAGTTGTTCCCCCGGTTTACCCCCCGTCACCACGCAGCGATAGGGTATATTCATCCGCTTCACTTTTGCCACTGCTGGCCCTAAAATCGGGTTTTCTTCCATTTCTTTGGGGGAAGTGGGGGCAAATTCTGGTTTTAAGTCGGGGTTGACGCGGGCCAGAATTAACTCTGCTGAAGGATAATCCCGCAGGAGATAAATAGCCAGATCGAGAGCTAAATCAGCCGAGCTAGACTTATCGAGAGCTACCATCACCTTTTTGATTTTTTTGACGTAAATATCGTCTTTTACCAATAACATCGGGTGATTAGTCAGTTGAAAGACGTATTGACTGACGGAATTTTCTAGAATTGCCTCCAGTCGCTTTAGTCCTCGGGAACCCATCAGGATCAAATCGGCACCGATTTCGTCGGCAACTTGACAGACGGTATCTTTGGGATCTCCTTGACGCAGAATAGTGGAAACTTTGCTGGGTTCAATTTTGACTTCTTGCAGGATTTTAGTCAGCATTTGGGTCCCCTCTTCCCATTTACTGGCCAGGGCTTCGGTGGTAATCTGAGGGGGAACAACCCGGAGAATGGTAATCGACGCTTTCCGAATAGCGGGGAGATCCATCAATGCTTGTAGCATTTCTTGGGTTTGACCTGCGCCGGAATCAGCGTATAGTATTTTCTCTAGCATAAGATTAAACTCGGTCTATGATCTTAATAGTTTTCGCTCATTTTCAGCATACTGCTAATGTTGTTCCCGAAATTTAACAACTTATTAAGCGCTTTTTCTTTGGTTAATGCGATGCCGAAGGCACTGCGTAGCAGCTCGCATTTGAGGTTGTTTTAAGTATTTATGCTCAATTGACTAGAAATACTTGGCTCAAAATCATCGTGTCAAGCGTTCATTTATACTATATTTTGGCTGCAATGCTGGCGCTCTCTTTTAATCACTGCTGCTGCTCACCATTTAATTGATGATTAAGTAGGTAGGTGTTGAAAGTTGTCAGACACCCCCCTTATCAAGGGGGGCAGGGGGGATCGAACCTAAAATTCATTTTTAATTTAATTATAACCAGCTACTTAATCATTCTTAATTGTCCAGCAACCACGAGAATTTTTGATTTTTACAAGAGGTGTAGTTATGTCTTTATCAATTCGAGTAATTATCCTAGTAGCGACGACAGTTTATCAGACATTATCTGTTTGGTTAGAAGAACAAAAAGCACCGCCAGGTAATTTGATTAATCTGGGTAAATATCGCCTGCATTTTTGTCTAGCAGGAGTAGCTAGTCCCACTATTATTATTGACCATAGTTTAGGGGGAATTGAGGGATACTTTTTGATAGAAGAATTGTCACAATTGGCTAGGGTTTGTATTTATGATCGAGCGGGTTATGGTTGGAGTGATCCTAGTCCATATCCCCGAACTAGCTACCAAATTGTTCAGGAATTAGATAAATTACTAACCCAAGCAAAAATAGAACCACCTTATATTTTAGTTGGTGATTCTTTTGGCAGTTATAATGTTCGACTGTACGCTCATCTCTTCCCAGAAAAAGTAGTAGGTTTGGTACTCACCGATGGTTTACACGAGCAGGGAATGCTGAAAATGTCGCCAGCATTAAAGGCATTAAAATTATTTTTCATCTCTGGATTTTGGATGTCGATTATCGGCTCAATTTTAGGCATTATCCGAGTTTTGAAAGTTCTAGGATTTTTTGAATTATTAAAACCAGAATTACGTCGCTTTTCCCCAGATTCTTGTCATCGAGTTAAGCGTTCTTTCTGTCGCGCTAAACACTGGATGACGATGAGTAGAGAAATGTTTAATCTCGACCAAAGCGCTCGTCAGGTGAGTGAGGCTAACAATTTCGGTAATTTACCGATAGTTAGTATTAAAGCTAATTCTTTTTTTAAACCTTCCCTTTGGACTCGCTTTATTCCCCTCAAAAGTGCCAACCGACTCCGGGAGGAGATGCACCTGGAATTAGGCAAGTTATCTGGAGATTTTATAGAAATACAAGCGGATAAAAGTTGCCATTTTGTTTGGATGGATCAACCGGATGTGATGATCGATGCGGTGAGAATTTTGCTTGACAAAATTAACTCTGTGTGCTAAGTAATAGGGTAAAATTAACTTCCTAGTTAGGATAGGCAAGAGGCAACAGGCAAGAGATAGTTAGATAAGTAGGTAGGCGTTAAAAATTATCAGACACCACCCTTATCAAGGGTAGGGTTGATTCATGAATCAACCCTACCTTATCAAGGGGAGCAGGGGGGATCGAACCTAAAATCCATTTTTAATTTAATTATAACCAGCTACTTATGTGTAATTAATTGTGTCTAGCTACTTAAGAACTTGCCCTCAAAATTAATTTTTGATAATTTTAATTAATATTGTGTCTCCCCACTCTCCTATACCTTTTAAACAGGATTTAGTATTACAAGCGGTTTTATTAACCCGCAGCAGGGCAAGGGTTAAGGAGACTTAGGGATAATTCCCAGACCTGAACCCGGATTATTATTAATATTTTCAACCCTAACTTTACTAATTATTGAGGGTAATAATCTGGGCGCTAAAACCCTGTCTAGTTAACTCTTGTACCCGTTGTTTAGCTTGGTATTGTTGCTGAAATAACCCCGCTTGAATAACATTTTCTCCTGCGCGGATAAATGCGAGGGGTTCAATTTCTTTAATTTTTGCCAACGCTGCTGCACTATTACTTTTAACTTCAACGCGAAAGAGTTGATTAGTAGCAATAACCCGCTGCTGTGGTGGGGAAGAAGATGGTTTATTGGCGCGATTTTCAGGTCTGGGTGCCGGTGGATTGACAGTTTGACGATGATTATTAATCACCGTAGCATCGGCAGGACGCACGGTAGCGGGAGCTTGAAAAACGTATTCTCTCAGGGGTTGATTACCGGAAACTGGGGCAGCCACCGGGGGGCGAACTGAAGGAGAATTAACTGGGGGTAAATTTAAGGGTGAACATTGGGAACAATTAACAGCACTGGGACTGTCTGAACGTTTAGTTGGTTGTCTCACCGCCGGCGGTGGGGGCAAACGACGACCGGGATAAAGATTCTGGGCAAAAGATAAGTTTGCTTTTAGCAGCACGGTTGCTTGAGCGATTATCCCGACTTTTAACCAAAATAGGCCCGAGAAAAACAGTAGGTTTGTTCTCATTGTGCTGGTTTGTCCTCACACGAAATTTGGGTACACCATGTCCAAATTTTAAAGGAGGAGATGCTAGTCTAGAAAGTATATTGGTTAAAAATCATTACAAGATTTATGGGAAAAGTTGTTGTCGGTCTATCAGGGGGAGTAGATAGCTCTGTTGCCGCTGCCGCCTTACACGCTCAAGGTTATGATGTTATTGGCTTGACCCTGTGGTTAATGAAGGGTAAAGGTCAATGCTGCTCCGAGGGTATGGTAGATGCGGCCTTTATTTGTGAGCAGTTGGGGGTTCCCCATCATATCGTCGATAGTCGCGAGCTTTTCCAAAAAGAAATTATTGATTATCTAGTTTCCGGTTACGAAGCGGGAATCACACCGCTGCCCTGTTCTCAGTGCAATAAAGCGGTAAAATTTAGCCCGATGTTGCATTATGCTAGGGAAACCTTAGAAGCGGACACTATTGCCACTGGTCACTACGCTAGAATTCGTTTTTCTCCGGAAAATAACCGTTATCAACTGCTGCGCGCCGTCGATAAAAATAAAGATCAATCCTATTTTCTCTATGATCTAACTCAAGATGTACTGCGTCGGACTTTATTTCCCTTGGGCGAACAAACCAAGGCAGAAACCCGCAGGATTGCCCAGGAATTCGGCTTAAAAACAGCAGATAAACCCGATAGTCAGGATTTATGCTTGATTGAAGCTCACGGAACTATGCGATCATTCTTGGATAAGTATATCGCCGTTAGTGAGGGCGATATCGTTGATCTCGATGGCAAAGTTTTGGGTAAACATAGCGGTATCCATCATTATACGATCGGACAACGCAAAGGCATCGGCATCGCCGCCGCCGAACCTCTCTATGTGGTCAAACTGGATCCCGTCATGAATCGGGTTATCGTCGGTAATCGCGAAAGTGCCGTTAGTGCCGCTTGTCTTGTCGGACGGATGAACTGGGTTTCTATTGCCGAACCCACCACCCCTATCCGCGCGCAAGTACAGGTACGTTATCGTTCTCCGGCCGTTCCCGTCAATGTTATTCCCCTAGAAAATGAGCAAGTGAAGCTGGTTTTTGATCAACCACAATTTAGCATCACCCCGGGCCAAGCAGCCGTGATTTATGAAGGGGAAATCGTTCTCGGTGGGGGGATTATCTCAGGAGTAACCCCATAGGGAGAGCCACCAATTCACAGAATAACCTGATTATGGTTCGGGGGTCATTCTGCCAATTAGGGACTCTCCCCGGCAGGTTGAGCTAAAAATTAACGACGGGGTACAGAAGCCTCGATGTTAATATTCATAGCGGAGACTCTTGGTACAGGATTGCCTTTGGCGCTACCGAGACCCCGGGCCATAGCCAAGAAGCTGGAAGGATCGCCAGCTTTGGGTTTTTGCTCTTGGGGAACATAGCGACGGACAGCATTCTGCCAAACGATTTGGGGGAAGCCCAAAATACCGCGATAGTAGCCATCGTAGCGAGGCGAGGTGATGTTGAATGGACGTTCACCGATTTCGCGGCTGGCTAGGGTGCGACGACGTTGGTAGGGAACGGTATCATAACCAAAGCTTTGCAGATACTCGTCACTGTTGAGAAGTTGATCGACAAAACCTTGAATACCTTTGGTGGCAACGACAATCGACCAAGCAATTTTTTCTCTTTCGCTATAGACATCGCGACCGAGAACTCTTTGTACTACCTGTTCGACAAAGCGATAGTTGCTGTTTTTCTCGTAGAAGCTGTTATAGAAGGTTTTCGATAACAGTAAACCACGAATGAAATCCCGCACCGATAATTGTCCATTGCGTAATTGGGATTCGAGGAAGGGTTCCCGATCCCATTTAAAGGCATGGAAGAAAATCTGACGGTAAGCGGCTTCAATTAAATCGTCCAGGTCGCTAGGGGAGAGGACATTTTCCGTCGTGTAAACTCTCGGTTTTTCGTCTCCACCGACATCATAACCAGCTACCCGCACGTTTTGGGACTTGGGGGCGTAATTTAAAAGAGGAATGGCCAAGGGTAAACCTCCGTATCCTTAGAAATGCTTAAAAAACTTTCCTCCTAATGATAAGGGAGTAAGTGCCAACTAGAAAAGAAATATTAAAAATTCTTACAATTGTTAAGAAAACTTGCGGCTCTTCGGGGTGTTGGGGAGCGCCGGAGCAGGGAGCGCCGGAGCAGGGAGCGCCGGAGCAGGGAGACCACTTCGTGCGCGTTGCGGGGGAGCGGGGAGATGGGTAGGGTTGATTCGTAGTAGGGTTGATTCATAGTAGGGTTGATTCATAGTAGGGTTGATTCATGAATCAACCCTACCCAAACCCCTAGGGTTGATTCATTCTCCGAATCTAATTCTTTTTTTTGCTACCTTTAATCGCTTATGAGGTAAGCTAGGGAGCAGGGGAGTACAGGTTTTTGCTCTCATAGTAGGTTGATTCATGAATCAACCTACAAAGCGCGACGTTTTGAAAAATTTTCAGATATTTATTCCGAGAAATCGACTAAAAACGTTGCCAGACAAGGATTAGAGAGAATGACATTTGAGAGAATGAAACCACTCTAGGGAGATGGGAGAAAAAAGCTGATAACTGATAACTGATAACTGATAACTGATAACTGATAACTGATAACTGATAACTGAATTTACCAACCACTAATCGAATAGGATGATGGTTCGGGGGAATCACTAGAGACTGACTCCGATGACTGATTGCGGGATTCAGCACAAAAAGTGGCCGTATTAAAACCGCCAAAACGTTGAACTGTGCTGGTGCGGAGACGTAAATCGGCATCGGCAAACCAAAAACGCTCGATCGAGGTCATAGTTTCGTATTCTGTAATTAAGACTAAACCTTCCTGTTCATCAATGTGATAACGGCCCGCCACGGGAATGATTTCCGCATAACCTCGCTCCCGCAGGAGAACACCCGCTTGGGGATTATCTTCGTCGGGAATTAGCGCAAAAACGGTGGTTCCTTGATGATTTTCGTTTTCTTTGTCCCACTGCATCGAACCATCCCAACTGACAAAGGCACCCCCCACAGTCTTAGCGGGATCCACTTCGTGCATTTCACAGATAGCGATAATTTTCGGGTTATCGGCGCTTAAAGCTTCCACATAAATCTCGGAATCGCCGGTTTCTGCGCGTCGAAAGGGTAAATGATGGGTGGTGCGCTGAGATTTCCACTGTCCCGCACTTTTCTGAAAAAAGGTCATCCCGTCCATAGTTTTTATCCTCTATTTTTTCCATCTATTTTAACGCCATCGTCGTTTTCTGTAACCCTTGTCCTCCTCTCTCTCTCATTCATCCCCAAAATAATCATGATCAATTCTCTTGATTTCATAGATTTTTTGGGTCGATACACCTAAATTATAATCGATCATCAATTGACCTAATTCTTCCCCATCAATCAGCACTATTTTTATCTCATTTCTGGGGGCATATTCTAAAGCCTCTTGGGTAAAATAGGAAGTAGTGATAAAAATACCTTTTTTGGCTCCTTGTCCCGCTAATGCCCCGACAAATTTCTGGATTTCTGGACGACCAACGGCATTATTATCAGCCCATCTTTTGGCTTGAATATAGATTATATCTAAACCGAGTCTATCTTCTTTTATTATCCCATCAATCCCTTGATCCCCGCTCTTACCCACCGCTTTACCTGCATCTCTAATCGAGCCACCATAACCCATTTTTACCAGTAATTCTACTACTAATTTTTCAAAATCATCTGGGGATAATTTTCGCAGAATAGAAAGTAAGTCTGTCGCTAATGCTTGACGAATTTCTTGATAGGAGTTTTCTAGTAATTCCTCTGGGTTTTGTTCTTGATCAGAAGTTGATAAATTGCTTTCAAGAGTAATAGTTTCATTTTGCTTATTGACTCGATTGAATTCTTGAAATTCGGGAAACTGTCTCAGAAATTTGGCATCAATTCGAGCAGGATTTTGAGATAAGATTTCTTTTCCTTTCTCAGAAATTACAAAAGTTGCCCTTTGGGGTGAGTCAATTAATCCCGCTTTCTTTAAATAGGTTTTTGCCCAACCGACTCGATTAGCAAAAATTTCTTGTTGTCCACTGGGAAGCATTTCTTTTCTTTCCGCTTCCGTGACTTGAAACTCTCTGACCAAGGCTTCAAAAATTTCTCGATATTTATAAACTTTGCCATCTGCAAGTATTTTTAATAGCGGCAACATAATCGATTGAAAATCTGGAATAGGCATAGTTCAGATGAAAAGCGGGGTCAGTCATTCCGATTATACAGCAACAAGCTCCAAGAATTTAGATAGATAATAATACACATAAAATTATGAATAATCGAGAGGCATTCCTAAAGAATTTGAGAGAGAAATTATCGCCATTGATAATCGTCTTGATACTCAAAAATAAGCTGTTGACTATCTAAATTACTTGTTAAGACTGTCTATGAGCGCCAGAGCTGCGGAGCAGGGAGAGCTTTTTTTGTGATAGCTAAAAAACCCCCTATCCCTGCTATTCATACAAAATCTCATCAAAACAAGCTTCTCCCACACTCGCTAAAGTCCTAGCGGCAGCTTTATCGGTTTTCGACTTCTGCACGAGGGTGCGGAATTGCTGTAGATTGTAACGAGCTTGGAATTTTTTAATCGTGCAGTCGCATAGGTCTTTGGCCACATCAGCAGCTAATCCCTCCGCGCGCGCTCTTTGTAAACATTCTTGACGATAACTGTCAAAAGTCGTGGCAGGATTAGAACTTTGGCTAAGGTAAACGGCATTATTAGCCTGTACTGGCAAGGATAAAGCCAATAAACCGATAAAAGTTAGTAAATATCTTTGATTTCTCATCATAATAGCTTTTTTAAGCCTGAAATCCCCCACTATATTAGAGAACTGCTGCATAAATTATAGATTGATCGCTCAACTCTTAGGTTCCACTCTTGGCAAACTGCCAACTGTTATGCTAGGATAAGTATTGCTTGATCGGCGCCATCGCCAAGTGGTAAGGCAGAGGTCTGCAAAACCTTTACCCCCAGTTCGAATCTGGGTGGCGCCTTGGAAAATGTCGGCAATCTTTTCTTGATTGCCTTGTCTAAATTAAGGTTTACCAAGGTTTTACTTGATAGGCTGCCACTAGATAACGAAAAATATACTCAACTATCTCTAAATAATTCTCGGTAGTTTCTAGAGACTCACCCCACACCGTCACACCATGGTAAGAAATCAGTAAAGCGGGAATTTCCGGGGGGAAAGTTGATAATCTACTTTCTATTTCTGCGGCAATTTTCGGCACATCGAGATAGTTAGCAAAAACCGGCATAAATACTTGAGGATTTTCTACCCAAATACCTAAACCTTTCAACATTTCTAAGGGAGGTAACGATAACTTGTCCTCGCGAGCAAAACGGGAAACTAAATTCGCTTCCACTGAGTGGACATGATAACAAGCTTGCGCTTGGGGAAAGAGACAATAAATCACCTGATGAATGCTAGTTTCGGCCGAAGGACGATTATCTCGATGAGCTAATTCTCTGACTTTTCCCGTCAGATCCACGCGCACAAAATCCTGTTCTGTGAGTTTACCTTTACTTTTGCCACTGGCAGTAATCCAAAAACTATGATCATCAACTTTAGCGGATAAATTACCCGCCGTGCCAAGCATCCAACCCAGTTGATAAAATCTTCCGGCAGCTGCCACTAGAGATAGACGAGGATCGCTCATGGTTTTTAGAGATATGGTGGATAGGGACTGACTATTATAACAAGTTGAAGCGATCGGAGGATCCACTCCCCAGCAGATTTGGTGAGGATGTCAATCTGGATAATCTCGATCAAAACTAAACCCAAGATAGAATAGAGCGAGGAACCAGTGAGTCAAAAAGAAGATTTAACCGTGGCAATGTGTTGGGAATGTGTTAGGTTAAAGATAATTGCAGCTTTGATGAATCGAGGGTTGAGCCGTGAATAACAACTTTTTCCGCAGCTATTCTGTCAATGATTCTGGTTTGGGTTGTTTCTTATCTTTGATTTTAGTCGGATTGTTGTTAGGCTCGATCGGACTGGGTTGGTTAGTCAATAGTTTTTTAATTCTCGTGGCATTCCTGATATTTTCCCCTGTCATTGCTTGGGGGATTTTTCGCTGGTGGTTGCGACGCAATTTAGTTGAAGATAGCTGTCCCGTCTGTAGCTACGAATTTACGGGTTTTAATCGCATGGAATGCCAATGTCCTAACTGTGGTGAACCGTTAAAAGTGGCAGGGGGTAAGTTTATTATTCTCACCCCTCCCGGTACGATCGATGTACAAGCGATCGAAGTACCTACCGGACAGTTGGAAGATTAGGGTCAAACCATTACCATCTAGGCACGCGCACCAAACTGAAAGCGGGGGATCTGAATTTTAACAATAACAGCAGTCCCAACAGGTGAATTGACCAATGAACGAGAATTAAGCCCCAAATAATTGCAAAAATTAAACTACTAACGGCAAGAGCTTTAAAAATATCATTATCGGTCTTTTGATACCAGAGAAGACTAAGGAAGGAAAGCAGTAGGAGTAGAAGCGGAAAAAGTGGGGAGAACATGGGGATCACCATTGGGTGAGGGGACTGTCTTCACATCCATAGCCTATCATTTGCCCTTTACGGCTACGGGTAGCAGATGTTACATTCCCCCCTATTTGTCATAAATCTTTAGAATCAAATTAAAAAGTTTACCGAAAAATTGGGTTTAAAGCCTCGCCCTTTGAGGGCGACTTTATAGGATGTAAGTAGCTGGTTATAATTAAATTAAAAATGAATTTTAGGTTCGATCCCCCCTGCCCCCCTTGATAAGGGGGGTGCCGATCCCCCCTTAGTCCCCCCTTTAATCCCCCCTTAATAAGGGGGGCATCTGACAACTTTTAACGCCTACCTACTTATGATATTAAGAATAGGGGGCCGGGTAAGCAACCGCTGGAAAAACCCAGTCATCAACCGATGAACGCACCTTGAAAACTAGAGTTATGGGGTTCTCTAGGGGAATGCTCCTATAGGTAAAAGCTCTAAGCGTCAAGTACCAGAGAAACCAAGTATTTTAGAGGTTTTGAACTGTATCGTGGGGCAGAAGAAAACAGGCTTCTGTAAGGTCGCGAAAGTCTGAGGAGAGAACCACCTCTGAGTGGGATTTCGCCAGGAATCTAATTCAAGTGGACTCGTTGAGCCAGAAATTCTCAGCAGTGATGCTAGAAGAATCCACGTCCGTTTACGGCGTGGGGTATGTCAAAAGCCAATCTTTTAGTATAAAGGTGGCGCGACAATCATCCTCATTGTAACGCAAAATAGCCGCCAATAAAGTCCGATCTCCTGTTTTTAACCACTGGTCATACCACCAAACGCATTGATCCCCGCTTACTCCTCGATCGCGCCATTGGAAGCCAATCCAGTTAGCGAGGGATTTTAGAGAATAACTTTCCACGGGAAAAGTTACCGAATTAACTACATAATAGTGCAGATCAAAACAGCGAGAAACTAACTGATTAATCAAAGAAGAAGGAGTTTTATAAAGATAACCCAATCGCTTAATTGTTTCCACTTCGTACTCAGAAAAGTGAAAAATTGGTGCTTGATAATCCTGCATGACTAAGGTTAAAAATTCCTGCCAAATCCTGCCTTCATCTTCCGGCTTTTCTGCCAAAAAGGGATAAAATTGCTGGGTATTAACTCGATAATCAACCCGTAAAATCCCCAAAAGATAATCTAAATTCTGTTCTGGTTCCGCTTCGATGTCAAAATAAAATTCAATCTCGGCCTTCGGTAGGGGGGACAAATAAGCAGTTTTCCCGTTGCTTTTGCGAAAGGCCCGATTTTCAATAATTGCTTGGGCCTGTAACTGTAACTGATTAGCCACCTCTACCCCCATCCCCTCCCCCATACGGGTAGGACAGGTAAGCGCCAGGGATTCCATGGTGGAAACCCCCAAAGACTGTAAAAATTGGTAACGACTAGGAGTCACCCCCGGTACTAAAGAAAGATGTTGACTCGCTTGAGCAATACCATAACAGTGACTATACCAATGACATAAACTGCAACGCTGACGCGAGATAAAAACTTCTGGTTCTTGGCGATTAATCACCATTGCGCCGAACTTTTTGATTATTTCCTCTAGTTTAGTTAACCAGAGATTCAATTCCACCCGATAGCGATTATGACGACGTAGGACAATTTCCGCGTAACTGGGAAAAACTCCCTGCATACTGGCCAATAAATAGGCGTAAAAAGTAGCCAGCATCTTATATTCAGGCTTAGGACGGCGCCCGAGTTGAATATTGAGGGGATAATAAACCCAATCGCCAAATTTAGACTCTCCTGCCTGTTTAATTAATAAATGCGGGGAACCGGTTAAAGAGACGGGATAGGCAGATTGTAAAAGGACTCCGTGATAAATACAGGATACCCCCCGACCCATCAAAGCTTCCGTTTCCCTAGCGGCGGCCAAAATATCAGTGCTGGGGGTAGTCAGGGAACAATAATCGGGATAGGAGTCTTGCAGGACTTTTTTAACGTGACTTTGACTCTCTTGGCGCAATTTAAGCAAAAAATCTCGCTCAGGGTCTTTTTCTTGGCTATTGCCGTAGAGATTTAAAAATGCACGGCGTTGACAACGTTGGTAGTCTAGAAGTAGATCATCGGTCAGTAGCATTCTATACAAGGAGAAAAGTTAAGCTTTCCTGGACCAGTGAAGTAAAGTAAAAAATAATAAACTTAAAAAAAGAAAACATTCCCAAGTATGTTTCCTCTACTCTAATACTATTGTGACAATTGCGACTTAATCCGTCGATAGAATTCAGCCGTCGGTCGTCGGTCGTCAGGAAGTGGGGAAGTGGGGAAGTGGGGAAATGGGGAATTCAACTAAAACCCTAAAACCCTCAACCCCAACACCTTCTAACTGATAACTGATAACTGATAACTGATAACTGATAACTGATAACTGATAACTGACCCCCCATCTCCTCGCTTATGCAGAATTTAGACGAAAATAGCCTCGATTACGCCGTTAGTAAACCGGATTTAGCCGAACAAAGACAGGAATTTCGGGGACTTAGCAATAAAGTTTACTTTAATTTCGGTGGTCAGGGAACCTTGCCCAAGGCGGGATTAGAAGCGATTATCGATGCCCATAATTTTCTCCAACAAAAGGGGCCTTTTTCAGGACGGGTAAACGATTGGATTACCAAAAAAACGGAACTTCTCAGGCAAGAAATGGCTCAGGAGCTGGTAATTAGCCCCAGCACTCTCTCTATCACCGAGGATGTCACTGTAGGCTGTAATATCGCTCTCTGGGGGGTTGATTGGCAAGCGGGGGAACATATTTTACTAACCGATTGTGAACACCCCGGAATTATGGCCACGGTTCAAGAAATTGCCCGTCGTTATCATCTGGAAATCTCCACTTGTCCTATTCGGGAAACTTTAAACGGTGGCAACCCGATAGAAGTGATTTCCGCTCATCTACGTCCAAAAACTAGGGTTTTGGTGGTTAGTCACGTTTTGTGGAATACTGGACAGGTTTTACCCCTCAAGGAAATCTCGCAACTTTGTCATGATAATTCTGTCACCGAAAAACCCGTTTTAGTGGTGGTGGATGCTGCCCAATCCGTGGGTTGTTTGCCCTTAGATTTAAGCGCTACTGCCGCCGATTGTTATGCTTTTACGGGTCATAAATGGTGGTGTGGACCGGCCGGTGTGGGGGGGTTGTATATTCGTCCCGAAATTTTCCCTAGTTTACAGCCCACTTTTATCGGTTGGCGCGGTGTTGAAACAGATAACCGAGGACAGCCTATCGGTTGGAAACCGGATGCCAGACGCTTTGAAGTGGCCACTTCTGCCTATCCTCAATTTGAGGGTTTAAGGGCAACTATTGCGGTACATAACACCTGGGGTGATGGGGGACAAAGATACGAAAAAATCTGTCAATTAGCGGCTTATCTCTGGGAAGAATTAAAGAATATTAAAGGGGTGAAATGTTTAAAAAATTCTCCACCGGAATCCGGTTTAGTTTCCTTTCAAATTGACTCGGCTATCACCCCACAAAAGTTAGTGCAACAGCTAGAAAAACAAGGGTTTTTACTGCGAACTCTCCTCGACCCCCTCTGTGTGCGTGCCTGTGTCCACTATTTCACTTTGCCCTCAGAAATCGAGCAGTTAGTAGCAGCTGTCAAAAAGTTAGTTTAAAATCGGATTATAGGCGATCGACTATCGATAATGACGACCCCGCAACTTTTCGAGTGGGATGAAATTGACATCCTCACCGCCGGGGCCGGACGGTGATGACCGGCAGATCAAACAAACTTAATTGAACGACCGACCGCTGGGTTGACGCTTCACGAGATGCTGCTTCTTTAACAGAAGTCTTATGCTGTCCGACCCGTCCGTTTTTTGAGGTCTCCGATTGCCCACCGGCGACCTTGATATTAATTGCGGCGTTCACGTCTCGATCATGAAAAGTCCCACAGAAAAGACATTCCCACTCACGGATATTTAACGCTTTTTTCCCGCCGATATTCCCACAACAGGAACACCTCTGAGACGTTGGCTCCCATCGGGAAATTATCCGAAAATCACGCCCATATTTATCAGATTTTGCCGATAGCATATCTTGGAAAGAACGCCATCCTAAGTCTGATATAGCACGGGATAACTTGCGATTTTTAACCATTCCCGATGTGTTTAAATCCTCTAAAATTATCGTTTGATTTTCACGAACAACTCTAGTGGATAGTTTATGCAAGAAATCAGTACGAGTGTCTTTAATCTTTGCGTGGATTTTAGCTACTCGTTTTCTGGCTTTTTCCCGTCGTTTACTTCCTTTCTGTTTTCTAGAAAGGTTTTTCTGTGCTTTTCTTAGTCGTTTTAATCGTTTCTTTAACGGTTTCGGTGCGTCTATCTTTTCCCCTGTTGAGAGGGTAGCAAAGGTAGCAATCCCT
>NZ_JADBSZ010000208.1:0-2582 GCF_020246425.1 Microcystis sp. M079S1 | reverse complement strand
TGCCGTTAAATATTCGAGAATGGGACTGTCCAGACTGTGGGACGCACCATGACCGAGATATTAACGCCAGTAAAAATATTTTGGCCGCAGGGCTTGCGGTGTCAGTCTGTAGAGCGACCATAAGACCAGAACAGAGTGAATCTGTTAAGGCAGGTGCGAAAAATCCTTCGGGAAAGAAGCAGAAACCCAAATCGTGAGGTTTGGGAATCGCCGTCCGTTTTACGGCGGCGAGGATGTCAACCGTTAGGGGGATATAACCGACTTCTTTAACAATACTCTCGGCATTATCGAGGTAATACTCCACAAATTCCTGTAAAGCTCGGCTTTTTTGCGCTTTCTCCGCATTGACGTAGATAAATAAAGGTCGAGCAAGGGGTTGATATTGGGAGTTAACTACGGTTTCTCTAGAGGGTACAATCGCCCCTTTACCGCTATCAATGCCTAAAGCTTTCAATTTTTGGGGATTTTGTTCATAATAAGCTAGTCCAAAGTAACCAAGAGCATTCGGATCTTGACTGACTCCCTGGACTAAAGTGTTATCATCCTCGCTGGCTACATAATCCTTACGACTAGCACCGGATTTACCGACCACAGCTTCGGTAAAATAGTCAAAAGTTCCGGAATCTTGGCCTGCACCAAAGAGATTTAGGGGTTTATTGGGGAATTCCGGTCTGATTTGATTCCAATTGGTAATTTTACCCTCAGCAGCCGGTTCCCACATTTTCTTTAATTTTTCTAGGGTAATGCTATCAATCCAGTTATTTTCCTGATTAACGACTACAGTTAAGGCATCAAAAGCCACGGGTAATTCAATATATCTTACGCCATAGCGATTACACAGGGACATCTCATCGGCTTGAATCGGTCGAGAGGCATTACTAATATCAGTTTTTCCTGCGCAGAATTCCCGAAATCCCCCAGAGGTTCCCGAAAATTTTACGCTCACTTCTGCTGTACCCGGTTGACTGCTTTTGAATTTCTCGGCCACGGCCTGGGTAATCGGGTATACGGTACTAGAACCATCAATTTTAATTTATTTGTTAGCTGGAGATTCCCCTATGCCACAGGCCGACAGTAGGCTAATTCCCAAAATACTTAATGCAGAAAATACTATTTTCACAGAAGTTTTGTCGCTTTTACTCATTGTCTCTGTCCCCGCTATCAGTCAATAACTACATAATATCATTTCAAAAAAAGTTGATATATATAATTAAGAATTCTAAAGTTGAATGTTATCGAAAATACATCAAACTGATGGACAAAAGGACAACAAAAACGTTTATCTGTAGGGTCTGATACTAAATCCGTTGAGTATGCGCTACATATCAGGACAGGCAAAAGGCAAAAGGCAAAAGGCAAAAGGCAAAAGGCAAAAGGCAAAAGGCAAAAGGCAAAAGGCAAAAGGCAGCTTTGTTCTCCCCACTTCCCCACACCCTACACCCCACACCCTACTTCCCCACTTCCCGCTCCTATAACCCAACCCCCTAAACCATAACGCTGCCCGATTTTGCTAGGATAAGAAATGTAACAAGAATCTTTCTTAACAGTCGGATAATTCATGGGCAACGATACCATCACCTTACTCTCTCCCCGGGAAATTGAAAAAATGCGTCGAGCCGGACGATTAGCGGCTAAACTGTTAGACCATCTGGCCGATATGGTTAAACCGGGGGTAAGTACCCTAGAAATCAATGACGAGGCAGAACGTTGGACCTGCGCCCATGGAGCCAAAAGTGCGCCCCTAGGATACCATGGCTTTCCTAAGTCCATCTGTACTAGCATTAACGAGGTTATCTGTCACGGCATCCCCAGCGCCGATCAAATCCTCAAAGACGGCGATATTATTAACATCGATGTCACCCCGATTTTAGAAGGTTATCACGGCGATACCTCGCAGACTTTCTTTGTCGGTACTCCCTCCCCCCTGGCTAAAAAGTTAGTGGAAGTTACCAGAGAATGTCTGCAAAGAGGCATAGATGCAGTGCAGCCGGGGGGTAAAATCGGCGATATCGGTGCCGCTATCCAAGAATATGCCGAAGGACAAGGATTTTCGGTGGTTAGAGATTTTGTCGGTCATGGTATCAGTAATGTTTTTCACACCGGTCCGCAGGTTCCCCACTACGGCACTCGTGGCAAGGGCAAAAAAATTCGCCCCGGCATGGTATTCACCATTGAACCAATGATTAATGAGGGAACCTGGCAACATATTGTCTTAAAAGACGGTTGGACTGCTATTACTAAAGATGGTAAACTTTCTGCCCAATTTGAACACACCATCGCCGTCACCGAAACCGGTGTCGAAATTCTCACTTTATCCGATTAAATTTAGGGAACGGGGAACAGGGGATAGGGTTTTTCAATAGAGAGTGAACAGTAATCAGCTTCTGAAGGCAAAGGGCAACAGGCCGAAAAAAGAATCTGGGAATTCTCCTACCTAAAAAGGCTCTTCGGTTTGTGTTATGCAATGGAGGGGGAGTATAAGGGATGTAACCCTTATATAGAAAGGCATTTAGCGATTTTTGTCAATTGTTTTTTATCTAGAGCGAACTAATCAATTAAGTCTCTTGCCAGATAAGGATTCA